>NZ_JAYEET010000040.1:0-50838 GCF_034653255.1 Pseudomonas spirodelae
TGTGTATAARCAGCGCCCACTGAATCCCCATCAGCAATGCAGCCACAGGCAGGCTGGCCAACAGCAACGGTTCACGCCGCAGTCGAGCGAAGGCCGCCAGCAGCAGCGGCCATTGCCGCGACACGGTCACCAGCAGCAACACCGCCGGTAACGACCAGAGCACCCGCTGGGCAAACACTTGCAAGCCATCAAGCGGAGCCAACAACTGCACATAGCCAGGTACCAGGGCAAACAACACCGAGGCGATAATCGACAGCGCCACACCGCGCCCAGACAGTTGCATCACATCACCCTACTCATTCAGATCCAAACGCTTGCCTAGCTGAAGTTAAGACCACGGAGGCCAAGCAGCACGGCCGCGACCTTACCCGCTCGCGCCTAAAAAAGCTCGGCAAGCCTGGTACGCCCCGGGCAATCACAGCTCGCGGGGTAAAACGCGGGCCATAAAAAAACCCGCACAGCATTCGCCGCGCGGGGAGAGAGACGTCTAGGAGCACCAGACGCCAGGAGAGCTGAATGCAGCGTGAAGAATCAGATGGCTTGAGCCAGTTGTGCCTTAGCCTGGCTCACGCCTTTTTGCAAAAAGTCGCCGCCCAAGTTGAGGCCTTCGGCGTGGATAAAACTGACATCGTGGATACCGATAAAAGCCAGCGCTTGGCGCAAGTAAGGCTCTTGGTGATCCTGGGTACTACCGGCGTAGATGCCGCCACGCGCGGTCAGGACAAAAGCACGCTTGCCGCTCAGTAAGCCCTGCGGGCCGGTTTCGGTGTATTTGAACGTCACACCGGCGCGCAGCACGTGGTCGAGCCAAGCTTTCAGGGTGCTGGGAATGGCGAAGTTGTACATCGGCGCGGCCAGCACCAGCACATCAGCGGCCAGCACTTCGTCGGTGAGCTGATTGGACAGTGCCAGAGCGGCCTTTTCGGCTTCGCTCTGTTGCTCGACCGGAGTCATCCAGCCGCCCAGTAGATTGGCATCCAGGTGCGGCACCTGATCCACAGCAAGGTCACGCACCTTGATCTGGTCTTCGGGATGAGCCGCTTGCCAAGTGGCGATAAATTGCTCAGTCAGCTCACGCGAAACCGAGCCTTGTTGACGGGCGCTGCTTTCGATTACCTGAATAGTTGCCATGTAATGTGCTCTACCGAAGGGTTATTGAACGTCGATGGGCAAAGAATATGGACATACAATCCGATTAAAAAGCGCAAAATACTGCAGCAAACAATCTAATAATTTGATTTATAGCCAGCCCGCGCTTAGTCTCTGGGCTGACTATTGGCCTGCGTCGGCTGTGTAAGGGCTTTAGGACAACTCACAGGTCAGTTTGACGCGCAGTTTGATGATGCTGCGGGTGGACTTCACCGTCAGGTTGCTGCTTTCTCCGGCAGACAGGTTGACCTTACGGGTACGCGGCGCCTCGGGACCGCTGCGAAAGACCGCCGTGCACTTGGCGTCGCTACGGCCGTAGTTGTAAAGCTGTAAGGCCCCCATGTTGTGATCGATTTCTTGGGTGCTGACCGATATCTCGGCACCGTTGAGCTGCTTCTCCACCTCGATCGGGTAGGCCATAACAGTCAGCGGCAAGCAGGCCAGCAGCGCGCAACAGAGCTTTTTCATCAGGGCAGTCCTCCGGCAAAAGACTGTCAGTTTAGGTTGATTGAGTCAGTATTTGCACCCTAGAACTTGAGCGCGTACAGGAACTGAATATGAAAGCCCTCCGCGTAACCCTTGACCAGTGGCGCACCTTGCAAGCCGTGGTTGACCATGGCGGTTTTGCCCAGGCAGCTGATGTATTGCACCGTTCGCAATCCTCGGTCAGCTACACCGTGGCGCGGATGCAAGAGCAGCTAGGGGTGCCCCTGTTACGCATCGACGGGCGCAAGGCCGTGCTCACCGAAGCCGGCGACGTGCTGCTGCGCCGCTCGCGGCAACTGGTTAAACACGCCAGCCAGCTGGAAGACCTGGCCCACCATATGGAGCAGGGCTGGGAAGCGGAAGTGCGCCTGGTGGTCGATGCCGCCTACCCCAGTGCGCGCCTGGTGCGGGCGCTGACCGCTTTTATGCCGCAAAGCCGGGGTTGCCGCGTGCGCCTGCGCGAGGAAGTGCTGTCCGGCGTCGAGGAGGTGATCAAGGAAGGCACAGCCGACCTGGCAATCAGTGCGCTGAGCATTCCCGGCTTCCTCGGGGCCGAGATGAGCACGGTGGAGTTTGTCGCCGTCGCCCACCCTGACCACGCGCTGCATCGCCTACAGCGCAAGCTGACCTTCCAAGACCTAGAAACCCAAATGCAGGTGGTGATCCGCGACTCCGGGCGGCAGCAACCGCGCGATGTAGGCTGGCTTGGCGCCGAGCAGCGCTGGACAGTCGGCAGCCTGGCCACCGCTGCCACCTTTGTCAGCAACGGCCTGGGCTTTGCCTGGCTGCCGCGCCACCTGATCGAACGCGAGCTCAAGGACGGCCAACTCAAGCCCCTGCTGCTGGACCAGGGCGGCAGCCGCAACCCACTCTTCTATCTCTACTCAAATAAAGACAATACCCTGGGCCCGGCTTCGCAAATTCTTGTCGAGCTGATCCAGCGCTTCGATGCAGTACCGTTGAGTGCCGCCTTTGCGGCGCCCCTGCCCTCCGCTTGAGAGGAACCTATAGATGTCTTATTTCGATAACGACGGTTGCCAACTGCATTACGAGGAATACGGCCACGGCGCACCGGTGCTGCTGGTCCACGGCCTTGGTTCGAGCACCCGCGACTGGGAATACCAGATCCCCGAACTGGCCCGTCACTACCGGGTCATCGCCCTCGATGTGCGTGGCCATGGCCGCTCGGACAAACCCCGCGAGCGCTACAGCATCCAAGGTTTTGCCGAGGATGTGGCGGCGCTGATCGAGCACCTGCAATTGCCGCAGGTGCATCTGGTGGGCATCTCCATGGGCGGCATGATCGGTTTTCAGCTCGGCGTGGATCACCCCGAATTACTCAAGAGCCTGTGCATCGTCAACAGCGGCCCGGAAGTGAAGGCGAAACGCCCACGCGACTATATTGAGATCGCCAAGCGCTGGAGCCTGTCGCGCCTGCTCAGCCTCGACACCATCGCCAAAGCCCTAGGCAAACTGCTGTTCCCCAAACCCGAGCAAGCCGAGCTGCGGCAGAAAATCCTCCAGCGCTGGCCGCAGAACGACAAGCGCGCCTACCTGGCCAGCCTCGATGCGATCATCGGCTGGGGCGTGCGGGAACGCCTGGCGCGGATCAGCTGTCCGACCTTGGTGATTACAGCCGACCGCGATTACACCCCGGTGGCGCAAAAGCAGGCTTACGTCGATGAGTTGCCCAATGCACGCCTGCTGGTGATCAAAGATTCACGTCACGCCACACCGCTGGACCAACCCGAACACTTCAACAGCAGTTTGTTAGCCTTCCTTGCTGAAGTCGAACAGGCTGCACCCACTGCCAATAAGGACTCAAACGCATGTTGAAAAAACTCACCCTCGCCGCCTGCTCTGTGTTGTTTGCCGGCAGCCTGCTGGCTGCGGAAAACCCCAAGGTGCTGTTAACCACCAGCCTCGGCGAGATCGAAATCGAACTGAACGCTGAGAAGGCGCCAGTCAGCACCGCCAACTTCCTCAGCTATGTCGACAGCGGCTACTACGCCGGCACCCAGTTCCACCGGGTAATCCCTGGCTTTATGGTGCAGGGCGGCGGCTTCGATGCCAGCATGCAGCAGAAAGACGCCCAGGCACCGATCAAGAACGAAGCCGACAACGGCCTGCACAACGTACGCGGCACCCTGGCCATGGCCCGCACTCAGGTACGTGACTCCGCCACCAGCCAGTTCTTTATCAACCACAAGGACAACGCCTTCCTCGACAACGGCTCGCGTGATTTCGGTTACGCGGTGTTTGGCAAGGTGACCCGTGGCATGGATGTGGTCGACAAGATCGCCCAGGTACCGACCGCCAACCGTGGCGGCCATCAGAATGTGCCGCGCGAGCCTGTGCTGATCACAGCAGCCAAGCGCCTGTAACAGCGCCGCCGGCTGGGTAGTGCGCTACTCAGTCGTGCGATATGGCAACAGCGTGCGCGCCTGTTCGGCATAGTCGCGCACGCCCAGTTGCTCTTCAGCAAGGAAGTTCGCCACGGCCGTGCGCAAGCCGGGATGACAGAGGTAATGCCAGGAATGGGTGATCTGCGGCTCGAAGCCGCGAATCAGTTTGTGCTCGCCCTGGGCGCCGGCATCGAAGCGTTGCAGGCCATTGGCGATGGCGTAGTCCATGCCCTGGTAGAAACAGGTTTCGAAGTGCAGGCGGTCGAACTCGGCCAGGCAGCCCCAGTAACGCCCATACAGGCTGTCGCCACCGACCAGGCTAAAGGCCATGGCCACCGGCCTGCCGGCCTGATGGGCGAGCACCACGCGGATCATCTCCGGCATGCGCTCGGCCAGCAGGCTGAAGAAGGCGCGCGTCAGGTAGGGTGACTGGCCGCGCACGCGGTAGGTGTTGGCGTAACACAGATAGACGAAATCCCACTCCTGCTCGCTAAGCTGATGGCCCGCGCGCCAGTCAAACGCGATGCCCTGGCCCGCCACCTGTTCACGCTCCTTAGGCATCTGCTTGCGCTTGCGCGAACTGAGCGCGTCGAGAAAGTCCTGAAAATCCCGATAGCCGCGGTTACGCCAATGGAACTGACAACCCAGGCGCTGCAACCAGCCGTCACGGCCCTGCAGCAGGGCATTTTCGGCCGCGCTGGTGAAGTTGATATGCAGACTCGACAGGCCCTGCTGTTCCAGGCTGGCGCTTAGCTCGTCGAGCAATAGCCCTGCAGCTAACGGCGCGCCCAGCAGGCGCTGACCGGTCACTGGCGAGAAGGGAATCGCGCCGAGCAGCTTGGGGTAATAGTCGATACCCGCACGGTGGCAGGCATCGGCCCAGCCATGATCGAACACGTACTCACCATAGGAATGGCTCTTCACATAACCCGGCATGGCCGCCTGCAGCCCGCCTTGCGCATCGAGCAACACGGCATGGGCAGGTTGCCAGCCGGTACGCCCGCCCACACTGCCACTGTCTTCCAGTGCAGAGAGAAAGGCATGACGCAAGAATGGCTGCGCGTCAGTGAGCAGAGCATCCCACTGGCTGGCGGCAATTTCATGGATGGAGTTCAGTTGGTTCAGCAACATCAGCAGCTCGGCGCGTCAGGCAAGGCTGCACTATATATAGCCGTTTGCCTTGGCGCTGCCATGGTTTTACTGACGGGCCGTTGAAAACCTGGGGCGACTCACCTGCAGTTACTCCGCCGGCCCGGACGCCCGGCAATCCTCCGTCCGGTTGTACCGCTCAACCATGCCCTCGGTGACAACTGAGCGCAGATGCCCAGCAGATGCTTCCCGACACAAAAGCGCAGACGAAAAAAAAGGCTCTGTCCCAAAGCCGTGTTGCAGACCGCTTTTGTAGGGTGGGTTAGCGGCGCTGAGACTGCTTATGGGTATATCCACACGACCCAAGCGCCGCGTAACCCACCATTGCGGTTTGTCGGTAGACCGCCATGGTGGGTTACGGCCCGTTGGGAGTTGATGCAGTTTGCCTGATCCCGGTTTGCGCCTAACCCACCCTACATAATACCGCGCTGCCTTGCACCGCTGCGCCATCCGGGGCGATTCAACACATCACTGGTACATAGCCAAAAAAACCCCGCACTAGGCGGGGCTCAAGGATAGGAGCAGCGGTTAAACGCTATTGCCTTAGAACACGTATTGCGCGCGGAGGCTGATGGCATCGCCGTCATCATCGCCATTGGCGTTTACAATATCGTCGACGCTGGTATTCAGGTAGTTGGCGGAGATCTTCACCGCTTCGTTGACATACCAGTTCACACCGACAGTGTGAGTCTGGGCGCTGGCTTCAGCGGTGTCGAAAGTCAGGCCAAGCAAGCCGGCGTTGGAGGGCGCAATAGCACTCTCATCAACCGTGATGTCGTCGTAGCGGTAGAACACTTCCCAGGCACCCAGCTTCTTGTCGCTGGGTTTGATTTTGTCGAACTTGCCACCATCAAGCTTGTAACTGCGCGATTCGCCAGTCAGGGTGTAGGCCACTTGCACGTTGTAGCCACTGGCTTCCAGATCGTTGTCGTTGCCATTGGCCACCGCATCGCCATCGGCGGTGCGAGTCAGGTACTCACCCTGGATGGAGAACGGCCCCATCATATAGGCCGCTTCCGCGCCCCATGCCTGATCGGTGCCATCCAGCTTAGCGCCACCGAAGGTGCCACGGTTGCCGTTAATGGTATCTTCGCTAGTGCCGCGAACCGATAACCGCGACTTGATCGAGTCACTGAAACCCGCTTCTACTTCACGGGTCGCGTAGTTCAGGCCGAAGTGCAGAACCTGCTTATCCTGGACGATCGGGGCAAATACACCGCGCGCGACGAAAGTGGTGTTGTTCTGGCCATCTTCGTCCTGGTTGCCGTCTTGACGATAACCTCCGACCTCGGCATGGAACATATCGGCGAAAGTGCTACGCAGTCGAATGCCTTCGCCATCTTCATGGCTGTTCAGCCAAGGCGCGAGGTCGTAGATGGCCGAACGCTCGATGGCAGTGATCCACTTGGAGCTGACAGCCTCTTCCAAACCGAAAGTTGGATTGATGCGACCGACCGAAATTTGAACAGGCTTCCAGCCATCATAGGAGATGGACGCTTCATTCCAGTTGTCTTTGGTGCCAGTGTCACCAAAGTTACGGGCGAAGGTATAACTCCAGTCGGTGTATGCCACACCGGAGATTTCAAGGCGTGCACGACGCAGATAAGACTCATCGGCACGGTTGCCATTCTTGGTGTAAAAACCATCGAAGCTGTCCGCATCCGCCTGGATACGGCCGCCGATTTTGAAGGAAAATGCCTTGTCGGTGGTGCCTACTTCCAGACCACCCTTGGTCTTGACCACGATGTCGGCGCCGTCAGTGGTGACGGTGCCAGCGAAAGCCTGGGCGGAAACGGCCAGGGCCAGAGCGCTGGTTGCGAAGCCGGCCATGACTCCACGAAAGCTGTGCTTACGGATCATCGAAGATTCCTCTAAATGGATTTTAAGTGTTGAAAACACCCGAGCGCTGGGGGCTCGTTCGTGCTGGAGGGAATCTTGGCGGCGGGATATTTCAGGGCCGTTGCTGATATATAAATATTTGATTACAGCGGAACTTTTTACTTCCTTTGCCTATAAACAGTAAAAGCCGCTCTAGGCCGCTGCTTTTCCAGCGGCCCACCGCCCTTGCGGCGACGGGCCTATTCGGCTCAAGGCTGCTTGCGCAATGCCTTGCTCAGCCAGTAATCCAGGCTTAACCAGCGCCCGGCACCGCTGAAAAACAGCGCCACCAGCATTACCAGGTAGGTGGCGGCAAACTCGATGCCGTTGTTCAGCACCACCAGTTTGCCGCTGCTGGTCAGCCAGTCGTAATTGCCATGCTGTTTGAGCAGCTCACGGACGCGCTCCAGCTTGTCCACCGACGCCATGAGCCGCTCATTGGCAAACGGCGCACTGGCATCGGCAATCGCCGGCCAGCCCGCAGTCGAAGGTTGGCTTGAGGAGCAATGCGACAAAGCCCAACAGGGCTTACCAAGGCCTGCTGCGCTCAACGCCAACCTACCCTTCGCAAACAACAGCTTGTGGGTACATAGCCAAAAACTTCACAACCGGCTAAACCCTAGAAGATTTTTGCCGCCGGCCTAGCGATCCGGCACACTACGCGCCCCGAGCAAATGCTCGTTTTCCAGCCTGCAGACTCCGTATGACCCGATCCCCGCTCCGCCGCCTCGTTTTTGGCACCCTGCGCCGCGTGCTGTACCTCTGGGTGCGCTCGGAAACCATCAACCAATCGGCCTTTACCCTTAAGCTCGACCGCAGCAAGCCGGTGTTCTACGTGCTGCAACAGCCGTCGCCGAGCGATCTGGCGGTGGTCGACACCGAGTGCCGCAAGGCCGGCCTGCCACGGCCGATTCTGCCGGTGGCGGTGGGGGAACTGCTGGAGCCTGCCGCCTTCTTCTACCTGACGCCGGAGCCCGACTGGCTCGGCCGGCAGGACAAACGCGGCATCTCGCCGACCCTGCAACGCCTGGTCAGCGCGCTGAGCCAGCATGCCGTGGACGATGCGCAGATCATTCCGGTCAGCGTGTTCTGGGGCCAGTCGCCGGACCGTGAAACCAGCCCGTGGAAGCTGCTGTTCGCCGACAGCTGGGCGGTCACCGGGCGCTTGCGCCGCCTGGTGAGCATCCTGATCCTCGGCCGCAAGACCCGCGTGCAATTCTCCACGCCGATCCATCTGCGCGAGCTGGTCGAGCAGGACAAAGGCCACGAACGCACCCTGCGCATGGTCCAGCGCATCCTGCGCGTGCACTTTCGCAACCAGAAAGCCGCCGTGATCGGCCCGGACGTGTCGCACCGGCGCAACCTGGTCAAAGGCCTGGTGCACGGCCCGCAAGTGCGTCAGGCGATCATCGAAGAAGCCGAACGCGAGAACATCAGCCTGGAGAAGGCCGAAAGCCAGGCCCTGCGCTATGGCAACGAGATCGCCTCGGACTACACCTACACCGCCATCCGCTTTCTCGAACTGGTACTGAGCTGGTTCTGGAACAAGATTTACGACGGCATCAAGGTCAACCATATCGAAGGCGTGCAGGAAGTCGCCCAGGGCCATGAGGTGATCTATGTGCCCTGCCACCGCAGCCATATCGACTACCTGCTGCTGTCCTATCTACTGTTCAGGAATGGTTTAACGCCGCCGCACATCGCCGCCGGCATCAACCTGAATATGCCGGTGATCGGCGGCCTGCTGCGCCGTGGCGGCGCGTTCTTTATGCGCCGCACCTTCAAGGGCAACCCGCTGTACACCGCAGTATTTAACGAATACCTGCACACCCTGTTCAGCAAGGGCTTCCCGGTGGAGTACTTCGTTGAAGGCGGGCGCTCGCGCACCGGGCGCATGCTGCAGCCGAAAACCGGCATGCTGGCCATTACTATGCGCAGCTTCCTGCGCAGCAACCGCCTGCCGGTGGTGTTCGTGCCGGTGTATATCGGCTACGAGCGCGTGCTGGAAGGCCGCACCTACCTGGGCGAGCTGCGTGGCGCGAGCAAGAAGAAAGAGTCGATCTTCGACATCTTCAAGGTCATCGGCGCACTCAAGCAGCGCTTTGGCCATGTTTGGGTCAACTTTGGCGAGCCAATCAAACTGGCCGAATTCCTCGACAGTGAGCAGCCCGACTGGCGCGAACAGGACTACGGCACCCAGTACCGCCCGGCCTGGCTGAATGAAGCCACCAACAGCCTCGGCGAACGTGTGGCCCAGCACCTCAACGAGGCCGCCGCGATCAACCCAGTCAACCTGGTCGCCCTGGCGTTACTGTCCACCAGCAAGCTGGCGCTGGACGAGCGCGCCCTAGCGCGGGTACTCGACCTTTACCTGGCGCTGCTGCGCCGGGTGCCCTACTCGCCGCATACCACCCTGCCCGACGGCAATGGCCAGGCGTTGATCGAATACGTACAAGGCATGGACCTGTTGGCTGAGCAAACCGATCCGCTGGGCAAGATCCTCTATCTGGACGAGCACAATGCCGTTCTGATGACCTACTACCGCAACAACGTGCTGCACATCTTCGCCCTACCGGCGTTGCTGGCGAGCTTCTTCCAGAGCAGCGCGCGGATGAGCCGCGAGCAGATCCTGCGGTTTACCAAGGCGCTCTACCCTTACCTGCAATCGGAACTGTTTATCCGCTGGGAGCTGGATGAGCTGGACGCCGTGGTCGACCAATGGCTAGCCGCCTTTGTCGAACAAGGGCTGCTGACCCTGGATGGCGACACCTATGTGCGCCCCGCGCCCAGCTCGCGTGAGTTCGTGCTGCTGACCCTGCTGGCCCGCGCCATCGTGCAGACTCTGCAGCGCTTTTATATGGCCACCGCCCTGCTGCTGAATGCCGGGCAGAACGCCATCAGCGCCGAAGAACTGGAAGACCTGTGCACCGTCATGGCCCAACGCCTGTCGATCCTGCATGGCCTCAACGCCCCGGAGTTCTTCGACAAGAGCCTGTTCCGCCACTTTATCCAGAGCCTGCTCGACCAAGGTGTGCTGCGCCAGGACGAAGCCGGCAAGCTCAGCCATCACCCGCTGCTCAGCGAACTGGCCGAAGGCGCGGCCAAACGTGTGCTGCCGGCAGAGATTCGCCTGTCGATTCGCCAGGTGGCCATGGACCGCAACGAGGATGTGGCCGAGCCGGTGTAAACCGGCACGCCGCGCCGCCATGAGCGAACACCACGAGCAACCCGCGCGCGCCTCACGCGCGGCGTTCCACCAGGCCAATCAAGCCCGCGCCGAAGCCGAGGCCCAGCGTCTGCTGGCGGCCAAGGCGCAACTGGGCGGGCGCTGGCTCAGCTGGGTGGCCGCCGAACTGTACGCGCTCAAACCCGCCGCTTATGCACAGATGGTACGCCGCGAGTTGCAGCACCTGAGTGACAGCGCCGGCCAATAGCCCGCGCGACCGCCGAAACGGCTGTGTATTTTCCGACGCACTACACTCCATTAAGCTCCAATGACTGCCTTCCCCCTCGCACAAGGATGCCCATCATGCTTCGTTTGATTTCCCTGGCCGCCGGCCTCGCCCTCTCCGGCAGCGTCTTCGCCATTTCCCTCGCCGACCTCACGCAAAGTGACGCCAGCGGCGGCCTTAAAGATGCCCTCACCCAAGGCGCCAAAGTGGCCGTGCAGCAACTGGGCAAACCGGGCGGTTTCAGCAACAACCCAGACGTGCGCATCGAACTGCCAGGCAACCTCGGCAAAGCCGCAAAAACCATGAAAATGATGGGCATGGGCGCGCAGGTTGATCAGCTCGAAGCGAGCATGAACAAAGCCGCCGAAGCCGCCGTACCGCAAGCCCAGGCGCTGCTGGTGGATTCGGTGAAGAAGATGACCGTGCAGGACGCCAAAAGCATCCTTAGCGGCCCGCAAGACTCCGCCACCCAGTACCTGAACAAGACCAGCCGCGAGCAGATCCGCGCCAAGTTTCTACCCATCGTCAAACAAGCCACCGACCAGGTCGGCCTGGCCAAGCAATACAACAGCTTCGCCGGCCAAGCCGCGAGCTTCGGCGTGATCGACGCGAAAAGCGCGAATATCGAGAACTACGTAACCGAGCAGGCGCTGGACGGCCTGTTTGCGATGATCGCCGAGCAGGAAGCCAGCATCCGCCAAAACCCGGCGGGCGCAGCGACCAGCTTGGCGAAGAAGGTGTTTGGGGCGTTGTAAAACGGATTGGATGGATGTGAAAAAGTCAGGCCTTAGGGTCTGGCTTTTTCGTCATGGCAACGCACAAGCATCGCGGCCAAGGCCGCTCCTACAGGATTGAGGAAGCCCCGTAGGATGGGTTGAGCAGCGCGATACCCATGCGGTTAATGAATAGTTGGAGATCGCTGCACGCCACCCATCCTAGGCAGCTAGCCATACTCAATCCGCAACAGTAAAACTCGCGGCTAAAGCCCCTCCTACAGACAGGCAGTGCTCACAACCGTTGCCAGACGCAAAAACAAAACCCCGCCAATCAGCGGGGTTTTGTTAGTTGGCTGCAGGCTTATTCCGCCTGCGCCAGCAGCACGTCATTCTGATTACGGCTCCACTGCGGCAGCAGCGTACCAATCAGCATACCGGCCAGGCTAAACAGCAGGTCCGCCAGCTGTGGCGGCCAGAAGGCGGCTTCGCTCCAGGTCAGCTCCAGGTAGATCCACGACACCAGACCAAAGGCGATGGCCACTAGCGCGCCTTGGGTGGTGGCGCGCTTCCAGAACAACCCGGCGAACAATGGCACCACAGCCGCCACCAAGGTCACCTTGTAGGCGTTGCCGACCATCTCGTAGATGCTCGCATCCGAGTACAGGGCAAAGCTCAGGGTCGCCACCGCGCACACAAAAATGGTGCAGCGCATCAGCAGCAAGAACTGCTTGTCGGTAAGCACCGGCAAGAAGCGCTTGAGCACGTTCTCAGTCAGGGTCACCGACGGTGCCAACAGGGTGCCGGAGGCGGTGGACATAATTGCCGAGAGCAGCGCACCGAAGAACATGATCTGGGCGAACAGCGGCGTTTTGTCGAGGATCAGCAGCGGCAGAATCATCTGCGAATCTTCGGCCAGCCACTTCTCAACCAGCGCCGGGTCGATCATAGAGGCGGCGTAGACCAGGAAGATCGGCAGCATGCAGAAGCCCAGGTAGAACACCGCGCCGGTCATCGAGGCGCGCGCGGCAATGTTTTCGCTCTTGGCCGACATCACCCGCTGGTACACGTCCTGCTGGGGGATGGAACCGAGCATCATGGTCACCGCGGCGCCGATAAAGGCGACGATATCCTTGGGCTCGAAGGCGTGCATAAAGGTGAATTTGCCTTCGCTGGCCGCCTTGCTGATCACCAGATCGGCACCACCAGCCATGTCGCTGAACAGCCAGACCAGGTAGATCAGGCCGACAACGATGATGATCATCTGGAAGAAGTCGGTCAGAGCAATCGACCACATGCCGCCAAACAGGGTGTACAGCAGCACGATAAAGGTGCCGAGGAACATGCCCTGGGTGGTGCTGATGCTGCCGTCGGAGATGACGTTGAACACCAGGCCGAGGGCGATCAGTTGCGCGGCGATCCAGCCCAGGTAGGACATGACGATGACCAGGCTGATGATCAGTTCGACCTGCGGGCCGAAACGCTTTTTAAAGTAGTCGCCAATGGTCAGCAGGTTCATCCGGTACAACGGCCGGGCGATGATCAGGCCGACCAGAAACAGGCAGCCGAACGAACCGAACGGGTCTTCAACGATGCCGGCAAAACCGTCTTCAAGAAAAGTGGCGGGAATACCCAGTACGGCCTCGGAGCCAAACCAGGTGGCAAACACCATGGCAGCGACGATGGGGAAGCCCATGCTGCGCCCACCAGAGGCAAAGTCGCGGGTGTTATGCACCCGAGTGGAGGCGTAGAAACCGATGGCGACAGTCACCAGTAGATAGAGTGCAACGAACCAAATCAGCATGTTTTCCCGTTCCACAGACGTCAGTCCACCGCATGCATAGCCCGCGCAAGCTGCGCAGGTCAGAACGGTGAGCTACAGGTTTTTGTTATGACCACTGCCGATGGGTAATTGCACGCACCCACCGAGGTCGCGCAGTCTGGCAAAACACAAAATATGTCAAATAAAAACGACAAAGCGTAAGAAAAAAAGCCCAAGCCAGTGAAGCGGTGACGGGATAAAAGACTGTAATCGCTACAGAAAATGCATGGCTCTGGCGAGCAACAGTTGCATATTTTTAACAGCCACCGAGCAGCATCGCCTCCAGGGTTCAGTTCAGCAGGCATAAAAAAACCAGGCACTGAGGCCTGGCTTTTTTATGCTCAAACGCCGGCTCAGCCTGGCTGACGCTCCACTTCCTTGACCCGGAACCAGGCGGCATACAGCGCCGGCAGGAACAACAAGGTCAGCGCCGTCGCAACGATCAGGCCACCCATGATGGCCACGGCCATCGGCCCGAAGAACACGCTGCGCGACAGCGGAATCATCGCCAGCACCGCCGCCAGGGCAGTCAGCACGATGGGTCGGAAGCGCCGCACGGTGGCTTCGATAATCGCGTGCCAGCGGTCCATGCCGGCGGCGATGTCTTGCTCGATCTGGTCGACCAGAATCACCGAGTTACGCATGATCATCCCCGACAGGGCGATGGTGCCGAGCATGGCGACGAAGCCGAACGGCTGACGGAAGATCAGCAGGAACAGGGTCACGCCAATCAGCCCCAACGGCGCGGTGAGGAACACCATGGCCGAACGCGAGAAGCTCTTCAGCTGCAACATCAGCAGGGTCACCACCACCACGATAAACAGCGGTACGCCAGCGTTGACCGACTTCTGCCCACGGCTGGAGTCTTCCACCGTGCCGCCCACATCCAGCCCGTAGCCGTCGGGCAATTGCGCGCGCACCGGTTCGAGGGTTGGCAGGATCTGCTTAACCAGGCTGGCTGGCTGTTCCTTGCCATACACATCGGCCCTTACGGTGACCGTCGGCAGGCGATTGCGGTGCCAGATGATGCCCTCTTCAAAGCCATATTCCAGGGTGGCGACCTGCGACAGTGGCACGCTGCGGCCATTGTCGGTCGGCACGGCCAGGCTCGGCAGCAGGCTCAGCTCCTGGCGCTCGCTCGGAGTGCCACGCAGGAGGATTTCGATCAGCTCATTACCTTCACGGTATTGGCTGACGGGCGAGCCGGTGAGCGAGCTTTGCAGGAAGCGCGACAGGTCGGCTGTGCTCACTCCAAGGGCGCGGGCACGCTCTTGGTCGATATTCAGGCGCACCACCTTGCTCGGCTCTTCCCAATCCAGGTGCACGTTGGCCACATGCGGGTTCTCGCGCACTTTATCGGCCACCTGACGGGCCAGCTGACGCACCTCATCAATATGCTCGCCGGATACCCGGAACTGCACTGGATAGCCCACGGGCGGGCCGTTTTCCAGGCGCGAGATACGCGTGCGCAGAGTCGGGAACTGCTCGTGCAGCACATCAATCAGCCAGCTACGAATGGCCTCACGGTCTTCGATGCTTTTCGCCAACACGACGAACTGGGCAAAGCTGGCCGCAGGCAGTTGTTGATCCAGCGGCAGGTAGAAACGCGGTGAGCCAGTGCCGACATAGGCCACGTAGTTATCGATACCTTCACGCCCTTTGAGCAGCGCCTCAAAACGCTTGGCCTGCTCTTCGGTCGCCGCCAGGGACGCACCTTCGCTGAGTTTGAGGTCAACCATCAACTCCAGACGACCGGACGCTGGGAAGAACTGCTGCGGGACAAAACGGAACAGCAGGATTGAGCCAACGAACAGCGCAATAGTCAGCATGATCACCGTTTTACGCCGACGTACGCACCATTCCACCGCCGAACGTACGCGTTGGTAGAACGGCGTGCCGTAAGGGTCGTGCCCCTCTGCGCTGCCGCCGTGCTTGGCGGCGTGCAGCTTGGCCAGATCGGGCAACAACTTGGCACCCAGGTACGGCACGAACACCACGGCGGCGACCCACGACACCAACAGGGCAATGGTCACCACTTGGAAGATCGAGCGGGTGTACTCGCCAGTGCCGGACTGCGCGGTGGCAATCGGCAGGAAGCCCGCGGCGGTGATCAGTGTGCCGGTGAGCATTGGGAAGGCGGTGCTGGTCCAGGCAAAACTGGCCGCTTTGATGCGATCAAAGCCCTGCTCCATTTTGATCGCCATCATCTCCACTGCAATGATCGCGTCATCCACCATCAGGCCCAGCGCCAGCACCAGCGCGCCGAGGGAGATTTTGTGCAGGCCAATGCCGAGGTAGTACATGACCGCAAAGGTCATCGCCAGCACCAGCGGAATCGACAGCGCCACCACCAGGCCGGTGCGCAGGCCGAGGGAAAAGAAACTCACCAGCAGCACGATGATCACCGCTTCGGTGAGAACCCGGACAAACTCGCCCACCCCGGTTTTTACCGCCGCCGGCTGGTCCGACACCTTGCTCAGTTGCATGCCGGCAGGCAGGGTTTCCTGCAGACGGGCGAACTCACCCTCCAGCGCTTCACCGAGAACCAGAATGTCGCCGCCGGTTTTCATCGAGACGGCCAGACCAATGGCATCCTCACCCATAAAGCGCATACGCGGCGCGGGGGGATCATTGAAGCCGCGCTTGACCTCGGCGACATCGGAGATGCGGAAGGTGCGATCCGCCACGCGGATCGGGAAGTTACGGATTTCATCAACCGACTCGAAACGCCCGGTCACGCGCAGCTGCACGCGGTCGGTGCTGGTTTCAAAGAAGCCAGCCGTCGCCACGGCGTTCTGCTCTTCCAGCGCCTGCTGCACGACGGCCAGTGGCAAGCCGAGGGTCGCCAGCTTGGTGTTGGACAGCTCGATCCACACCTTCTCATCCTGCAGACCGAGCAGGTCGACCTTGCCGACATCCTTAACCCGCTGCAATTGCAGCTGGATGCGGTCGGCATAGTCCTTGAGCACGGCGTAGTCGAAGCCTTCACCGGTCAGCGCATAGATATTGCCGAAGGTGGTGCCGAATTCGTCGTTGTAGAACGGCCCTTGAATGCCCTGCGGCAAGGTGTGGCGGATATCACCGACCTTCTTGCGCACCTGATAGAACAGGTCGGGAATATCCACCGAGTGCATGGAGTCACGGGCCACGAAAGTCACCTGGGACTCGCCGGGACGCGAGAACGAGATGATCTTGTCGTACTCGCCAGTCTCCATCAGCTTCTTTTCAATGCGCTCGGTGACCTGTTGGGCCACCTCTTCGGCGCTCGCCCCCGGCCAGTTGGTGCGCACCACCATGGCCTTGAAGGTAAAGGGCGGGTCCTCACTCTGACCGAGCTTGGTATAGGACAGCGCGCCGACCACAGCCAACAGCAGCATGAGATACAGCACAATCTGGCGGTTACGCAGCGCCCAGGCGGACAGGTTGAAATCCATCGGGATTACTCCTTGGCCGTCAGTTGAACAATACGGTTATCACGGTCAACCGGGCGCACCTGCTGGCCTTCACGCAGCACTTGGCCACCGGCCGCCACGACCCAGTCGCTGGCCTGCAACCCGTCAAGGATCGGCACAGTTTTCTCACCATAAGCGCCGATGCGCACACTCGTGCGTTTGAGGGTAGAGTTCTTGGGGTCGACCACCCAGACGTAGGGCTGGCCTTTCTCGGCGGTCAGCGCCGACAGCGGCACAGCCAACGGCACTTCACCGTTATGGGCGATAAACACGCGGGCGCTTTGGCCTAACTCGGCCGGCACCTTGCCCTCGGTAAAGGCCACACGGGCGGCGAAGGTGCGCGATTGCGGGTCAGCCGAGGGCGACATTTCACGGATACGCCCAGGGAAGCGTTGGTCGGGCTGCGACCATAATTCGACCGCCACCACCTGGCCGACCTTAAAGCGCTCGAAGGCTTGCTCCGGCAGATTGATCAATACTTCACGCTCACCATCAGCCGCCAGGGTAAGCACCGTTTGCCCGGCGGCCACCACCTGCCCGACCTCAACCATACGCCGCGCGATCACTCCATTTAGAGGCGCGCGCAGCACGGCATAGCCGGCCTGGTTGTTGGCCACATTGAACTCGGCACGCACCTGCTTCAACCGTGCTTCGCCGGCGCGGTAGGTGTTTTCTGCGTTGTCATACTGCGAGCGGCTAACCAAATTGCGCGCCAACAGGGTTTTGTAACGATCACGCTCGGCCCGCACCAGCTGCAGATTGGCCTCGGCCGCCGCCAACTGAGCCCGGCTCGCCTCCAGCTGCAGGCGCACATCCTGTGGGTCCAGCTCGGCCAGCGCCTGGTCCTTCTTGACCTGCGCGCCGACATCGACCAACCGCTTGCTCACCTTGCCGCCGATGCGAAAGGCCAGCTCAGGCTCCAGACGCGCACGCACTTCACCGGGGTAGGCATCCATCAGCTCACCGGCCAACTGTGGCTGCACCACCATGGCCGGGCGGATGGCGACCGCTGCAGGTTCACCATTGCCGCAGGCAGCAAGCAACACAATAAGAATGGCAGGCACAGCAACAGACAGGGCATGACGAAACATGATGACTAACCTTTCAGAGGCTTTTGAATATTTATACTGGCGGGTATAGTAAAAATAGCAAACTCACTAGTCCAGTATTAAAACCGACCTATGCCGAACAAAATGTTGCCCTACAGCGGCCCTGGCCGACCGAAAGATTTGGCCAAACGCAAAGCCATTCTGGAAGCGGCGAAGACCCTCTTTCTCAGCAATGGCTATGACGGCAGCAGCATGGATGCGATTGCCGCCGAAGCCGGAGTTTCCAAGCTCACGGTGTACAGCCACTTCACCGATAAGGAGAAGTTGTTTGCCGAGGCGGTGAAGTCCAAATGTGAAGAGCAACTGCCAACGCTACTGTTCGAACTCAGCGATGACGTGCCCGTAGAGCAGCTACTGCTGAGCATCGCACGTGGTTTTAGTGAGTTGATCAACAGCCGTGAGTCGCTGGAGCTGCACCGGGTCATGGTGAACCGCGCCGCGCAGAACCCAAAGCTCTCAAAGATGTTTTATGAGGCCGGCCCCCAGCGGGTGCTGCAGGGCATGGCAGAGCTGCTGCGCCAGGCCGACCAGAACGGCAAGCTGCGTGTGGCTGATCCGCTGAGCGCAGCCGATCAGTTCTTCTGCCTGATCAAGGGCGGCGCCAACTTCCGCCTGCTGATCGGCTGTGGCGAAGCCCTGCAAGGCGCCGAAGCCGAAACCTATGTGCGCGATGCGGTCGGGGTTTTCCTGCGCGCGTTCCGCGTCGAGTAGCGAAAAGCGCGCACGGCGACCCGCTTACTCGCTAGCCGCTTGCAGCTTCTTCTTCGGGTAGATGTCGTAGCGGCTGGATTTACCCTCTAGGGCATAACCCGGTTTGCCCCCCTCAATCAGCGGCGCCTTGCGCGGACGTTTGACCACCACCCGGTGACTGGCCAGGTTCAGCGCTGCTTCGAGCAACGCTGGCGCATCCAGGTCATCACCGACAAAGGGACGGAACAGGCGCATCTCCTTTTTCACCAGCGCGCTCTTGTCGCGGTGCGGGAACATCGGGTCGAGGTAGATCACCTGTGGCGGCTCGCCTTGCCAGGCATGCATCAGTTCGATGGCATTACCATTGAGCAGGCGCATCTGCGCCGCAATCGGCGCGACCTCGCGGTCCAGCGCCGCGCGCGCCAAGCCATCTTCCAGCAACGCGGCGATCAACGGCTGACGCTCGATCAAGGTCATCTCACAGCCCAAGCTGGCCAGCACAAAGGCATCACGCCCCAGGCCTGCTGTGGCATCCAGCACGCGCGGACGTACTCCGGCCTGCACACCGACCGCCTTGGCAATCATCTGCCCACTGCCACCCCCGAATAATCGCCGGTGCGCCACCGCGCCTTCGACAAAATCCACCTTGACCGGGCCTGGCGCCTGCGGCCCCAGCTCTACCAATTGCAAGCCGCCCTCGCCCAGTTGCAGGGCAAACTCGCTGTCACCCTCCAGCGGCAAGCCCAGGCGCTGCGCCCACTGTTCGGCCGCGGCCTGCAAATGGGGCGCCAGGGCCTGCATACGAATTCTGGCTATTAGCCGCTCATCACTCATCAGAAAATGTGCTCAAAAATCACTCAATTGACCGCCGCAGCGGCCGACAACCTGCCTAAGCGGCATTTTGCCAGACCCGGCAGCATCCAGCCGCACCGAGTTCGCCATGTTCGATGTGATTTCTGCCCCACGCAGCGCCGCACCGTCGGCCGCCAACACCAGCTCGATCAGCGAAACGCTGGAGGATGGCAAGCGCGCCTCGCTGAATTACCAGATTCTGCGGCGCACCCTGCTGCCGGACGAAGTGGCCGATGAACTACCGCCGAGCTCGCCCGAGCCACCGAGCGTAACGGTCCAAGCCAGTGATTTTCAGGCATTGGCCAGCCAGCGCGAGCTGGAATTGAACGTCAGCATCAATGCCGAGCCACAGCGGACCGACCCCTTGGCCCTGGACCTGGCCGGCAATGGCTTTAGCACCAGCGGCCTAAGCCGCACAGTCAGCTTCGACCTGGATGCCGATGGCCAGCTTGAACAAATCAGCGTGCCTACAGGTGATGACGCGCTGCTGGCACTCGACCGCAATGGCAATGGCCGCATTGACGATGGCAGCGAGCTGTTCGGCGACCAGAACGGCGCTGCTAACGGCTTTGCCGAACTGCGCAAATACGATGACAACGGCGACGGCCGCATCGACGCCCAAGATGCGATCTTCGAACGCCTGAGCCTGCTGCGTTTTAATAGTCAGGGCCGACAATCCAGCCAATCGCTCAGCCAAGCAGGCGTCAGCGCCATCGACCTGCAAGCGCGCGACGTGAAGATCGCCCTCGGCGCCTACGATGAAATCGCCCAGCTCGGGCGTTTCGAATTCGCTGACGGGCGCAGTGGCCAGGCCGCCGATCTGTTGTTGGCGCAACGTTAAGTACGCCAGTGATTGTTTTAGCGGCCTACTAGATCAGTCCCAATTGCTCGACCCGACCCTCGACCTGCACCTGTGGCAAGGCCGGCAAACAGGGCAGGCGCTGCCTCAACTGCTGATGAAAACGCTGCGCCAGCTGCGGGGCCAGGCGATTGTCCGAGGTGTGCAAGAAGACATAGGGCGTGCGGCCTTCGTTGATCCAGTCGGCCACCTTGTCCAGCCAAGGCGCCATAAACGGATCATTGGCCGACAATTCAGGATGACCAATAAAGCGCAGCTGGGGTGACTGGCTGAAGGCAGTGGGCCGCAGCGGCAAGCGCGGTTTCTTGGCTTGGGCATGCAGCACCGCCGGCGCGCTGGACACACAACTGAACAGCGCACGCGAATCCAAACACACACGCTCAATGCCACGTTCATGCAGCAGGCGATTAAGGCTGCGCTCCTCTTCACCTTTGGCAAAGAAGGCCGGGTGACGCACCTCAACAGCCAGCTCCCCACCCTGCCAGGGCCCGATAAAACCGACCAGTTCTGCCAAACGCTGTGGGCCAAAACTCGCCGGCAACTGCAGCCAGAATGGCGCCACCCGCTCACCCAATGGCGCCAGCAAGCGGCGGAAACCCTCGGCGGCACTCAGCTGTTCGCGTAAATCGCCAGCATGGCTGATCTCACGCGGCAACTTGGCGCAAAAGCGCAGGTGCGCCGGCATCCGTTCAGCCCAGCGAGCCACTGTTTCGACAGAAGGTGATGCATAAAAGGTGGTGTTGCCTTCAACCGCATTGAATACCTGGGCATACAAGGGCAAGAAGTCAGCGCTGCGACTGCCATCCGGGTACAACGAACCGCGCCAGGCGGGTTCGTTCCAGGACGGGCAACCGAGGTAGTAAGGCAGCATATTAAGCGTAGAGGTCGAGCCCCATAACCTGCTCGGCATCCGCCTCGCTGGCGAAACTGGCGGTTGCGTTGTAGCTGGCCAGAGCCTGGGCCGCGCGATTGTTCAGTGGGGGCTGATATAGCTGGTCTTGCAGGCGAGCAGGAAGGTTATTGCTGCTGGAGTTGCTCGCTTCAACCTTACGCGCCTGGGCAACTTGTTCAAAACCCTGGGTGCTCGACGGTGATGCTGGCTGCTCACGACGCGCCTCGATTTCGCGCTGCGCTTCGCGAAACGGCGTAACCGCAGAGCCCGGGCGGGAACTGCGGTCTGGCGAATAAGAGGAGGTAAAACCGTCGATACGCATTAATTACTGCTCAGACTGCCTAGCTAGCGATGGATACGAGTGAAGGCAATTTAGCCCTCCACGTGGGCGTTTGGCAATTAGCCGCGGTGAATGTACATAGGCAAGTGACGGCAGGTGCAGCAACGCCCTCACTTTATGGCCGCTCAGACCGGCGCCTTAGGCGTGGCCACCTTATCGCGCAGGTAAACCGGCTGCGCCAGGTCGGCGATAACCGCTTCACCACGCGTCCAAGCAAAGTGCGCCAGGCTAAGCAGGTCGGCGGCATGCGGCAGCATGCTGGCGTCCTGCCCGCTGACTGCCACCGGAATACGCGCAGCAAAAGTACCCCAGCCCGTGCCGGCGGCAAACCAGTCACCCGAAACATCAGCGGGTAGGCAGGCACGCTCTGGCGGCAATACCGCCTCAACGCCGAGCAAGCGCATCTCGCCCTGTTCCGCGCGATAACAGCCCCAGTAAACCTCATCCATACGTGCATCGATGGCCGCAGCGACCTGCTGTGCGCCATGCTCACGCAGGCTGCGCTGGGCCAGCACGGCCAGATTGGACACTGGCAATACCGGGCGATCCAGTGCGAAGGCCAACCCCTGCACCACCCCAACGGCAATCCGCACGCCGGTAAACGCACCCGGGCCGCGGCCAAAGGCAATCGCATCCAGCGCCGACAGTGACACGCCAGCATCAGCCAGTAGCTGCTTGATCATCGGCAGCAAGCATTGGGCATGCATGCGCGGAATCACTTCATAGTGGCTGAGCACCTCACCGTTATGCAGTAAAGCAACGGAGCAGGCTTCGGTGGCAGTATCCAGGGCCAGCAGAGTGGTCATCGTGATTCAGGCAGGTCAACAAATGGGCGGGCATTAAAACGGTTTAGCGTATTTTTTGCCAGCACCTCGACCTGCCAGGCGACAGACTGGTCCTCGCCCATCCAGCCCTGCGCCCGCCATAGACGCCCACTGGTTTGATCGCCACAAACGAAAACACCCCGCAAAAGCGGGGCGTTGTCTGATTACGGCACGTACTTAGCTGAGTGCAGCGAGTACCTTCGCGGTGATCTCGTCAACCGAACCAACGCCAGCAATCGCGCTGTATTTCGGGGTGCCGTCAACGGCGGCCAGCTTCTGGTAGAAATCTACCAACGGCTTAGTCTGCGAGTGATAGATCGACAAGCGATGACGCACGGTTTCTTCCTTGTCGTCTTCGCGCTGGATCAACTCGTCACCGGTTTCGTCGTCAATACCGGCGACTTTCGGTGGATTGTGCTCAGTGTGGTAAACGCGACCCGATGCGGGGTGCACGCGACGACCGGCAATACGGCCGACGATTTCTTCATCATCGACAGCAATTTCGAGGACGTTGTCGATAACCACGCCTGCTTCCTTCAAGGCTTCAGCCTGGGGAATGGTGCGCGGGAAGCCATCAAAAAGGAAACCATTGGCACAGTCGGCTTGAGCAATGCGCTCTTTGACCAGGTTGATGATCAGGTCATCAGACACCAAGCCACCGCTGTCCATTACGCTCTTGGCAACCAGACCTAGTTCAGTGCCGGCCTTGACCGCAGCACGCAGCATGTCACCGGTGGAAATTTGCGGAATACCAAATTTCTTGGTGATGAAACCCGCTTGGGTGCCTTTACCAGCACCGGGCGCACCCAGCAAAATTACGCGCATCGATGTGCTCCTCAAAATTTAAGTAGAAATCGGTCGGACTCGCCTCATGGGGCCAATCTCAGAATGGTTCAGGCGCGCTGCCAACAAGGGCCAGAGTGCCAAAAGGCCGCTCAAGATACACAGCGCACCGGTAGCGCACAAGCCGCCGAAAGTCGGATACGCCTGCGACCGCCTCAGCCAGATAACGCTGCCGGCGGTGCGCCAGAGGCACGCCGCCGAACCCTCAATTGGTCCCACTGAATGCACTAGCCGGTGTTACGCAAACCCGCTGCGATACCCGCCACGCTGACCAATAATGCCTGCTCCAGAGGGCTATCAGCCTGATTATCACGCTGCCGCGCGCGGGCCAATAGCTCGGCTTGGAGCAGATGCAGCGGGTCCAGATAGGTATTACGCACGCTGATCGACTCCAGGGTTTCCGGGCTGTGCGCCAAGAGCTGGGACTGCCCCGTAAGCCCCAGTACGGCGGCCACCGCCTGCGACAATAGGCCGCGTAAATGTGTGCCCAAAGGTTGCAAGGCGGCCTCGACTAAACGCTCGTCATACAACTGGGCGATAGATTCGTCAGCTTTGGCCAGCACCATCTCCAGCATATCGATACGGGTGCGGAAGAATGGCCAGCCCGCACGCATCTGCCCCAGCAACTCACCTTCACCGCGCTGTAACGCATTGTCCAGAGCAGCCTCCCAACCCAACCAGGCAGGCAACATCAGGCGCGTCTGGGTCCAGGCGAAAATCCACGGAATCGCCCGCAGACTCTCCACCCCGCCCTCGCGCCGCTTGGCCGGACGGCTGCCCAAGGGCAAACGACCGAGCTCCTGCTCCGGCGTGGCCTGACGAAAGTAATCGACGAATTGCGGGTGCTCGCGCACCACTGCGCGGTACGCACTGACGCCATCGCTGGCCAGCTTGTCCATCAGCTCGCGCCAGGCTGGCTCCGGGCTCGGTGGTGGTAGCAAGGTGGCCTCTAGCACCGCTGCCAGGTAGAGGTTGAGGTTCTGCTCAGCGATATCCGGCAAGCCAAATTTGAAACGAATCATTTCCCCCTGCTCGGTGGTGCGGAAACGGCCCGCCACCGACCCCGGTGGTTGCGACAGAATTGCCGCATGGGCCGGGCCGCCGCCGCGCCCCACCGTGCCGCCGCGACCATGGAATAACAGCAACTCGACGTCCTGCTCGCGGCACACCTGCACCAGGGTTTCCTGAGCACGGTACTGCGCCCAGGCCGCGGCGGTAGTCCCTGCATCCTTGGCCGAATCGGAATAACCAATCATCACTTCCTGCGGCCCGTGCAAACGCGCGCGGTAGCCCTGCAAGGCCAGCAGACGGCTGATCACCGGACCGGCGTTATCCAAATCGGCCAGGGTTTCAAACAGTGGCACCACGCGCATCGGCCGCTGCAACCCAGCCTCTTTAAGCAGCAGTTGCACCGCCAGCACATCAGAGGCCGCGCCAGCCATGGAGATCACGTAGGACCCCAGAGAAGCCGCAGGCGCGCGGGCCACTTCGCGGCAGGTGGCCAGCACCTCTGCGGTTTCGCCACTCGGTTTGAAGTGCCCCGGCAACAGCGGCCGACGGTTATCCAGCTCTTGTTGCAGAAATTCTAGGCGCGCCTGTTCATCCCACTCGGCATATCGCCCCAAGCCCAGGTAATCAGTGATTTCAGTCAGGGCGGCAGCGTGGCGACTGGCGTCCTGACGCACGTCCAAACGCCCTAAAAACAAGCCAAAGGTGGCTGCGCGGCGCAGGCAGTCGAGCAGCGGACCATCGGCAATCACGCCCATGCCGCAGTCATGCAGAGACTGGTAACAGCACTGTAAAGGCTCGAACAGCTCACGGTTGCTATGCAGCACGGCACTGGGTGCCGGTAAATCTTCATGCAAGGCCGCCTGCGCCCAACTGCGAGTAGCCCGCAGACGCTCGCGCAGCTGCTTGAGCAGGCTGCGATAGGGCTCGGCACTCTCCCCCACCTGCGCCAACAAGGCCGGGCTGGCCTGCTGCATGGACAGCTCAGCGGCCAGTTGGTCGATATCACGCAGGTACAGATCGGCGGCCATCCAGCGCGACAACAGCAAAACCTCACGGGTCACGCTGGCGGTGACATTGGGGTTGCCATCGCGATCGCCGCCCATCCAGGAGGCGAAGCGAATAGGCGCTGCATCCAACGCCAAGTGCAACCCAGTCGCACCATGCAGCACCTGATCCGCCTTGCGCAGCACATTGGGGATGGCATGCCAGAGCGAGTGCTCAATCACCGCGAAGCCCCACTTGGCCTCATCCACCGGACTTGGCCGGCTGCGGCGGATTTCCTCAGTGTGCCAGGCCTCGGCAATCAGCCGCTGCAGACGTTGCTTGACCTGCTCGCGTTCAGCCGCCGAGAGGTCGCTATGGTCACCGGCCGCCAGCTGTTCGGCCATGGCGTCGTATTTCTGAATCAGCGTACGGCGCGCCACTTCGGTGGGGTGCGCGGTCAGTACCAGCTCGATATCCAACCGACCAAACTGGCGCGCCAGGGCCTCGCCCTTATGGCCATGACTGGCCAGGCGCTGCAGCAGCTCGGCGAGAATATTGTCTTCAAAGGGCTGCGTTTCACCCGGCGCACGGCGGCGCACGCGGTGGTACTGCTCGGCAATATTGGCCAGGTTAAGAAACTGGTTAAACGCCCGCGCCACCGGCAGCAACTCGTCATCCGCCAGCTGATTCAGGGTTGCACTGAGTTGCTCCGCACCGTCCTTCGAGCCTCGACGAGAGGCTTTAGCGCCCTTGCGGATACGTTCAATTTTGTCGAGAAAAGCCGCCCCATGCTGCACCCGGATGGTGTCACCCAGCAGTTCGCCGAGCTGGTGGACGTCTTCGCGCAAACGCGCATCGATTTCTGCCATGACTATTGCCTCCGCTGATCCTCCTTGCAGAGTGCCCAGCGCGCCAACTTCTTACAAGTGCGCGACGCCCTGAGCGCACTTATCAGCGCACGCACTAGTCTTGATAGGGCAAGCCTGGGCAACACACGCCGGGCGCCGAACGGACACGAGGCCATCATGAAGATTCGTGAGCTGGTGCAGCACTGGCAGGAAAACGCCCAGGGTCGCCTGAGCGCCACCCCCTATCAAATCCATCTCGACCTGGAAGCCGCTGCGCGCCTGGCGGCGCTGCAAGAGATGTACCCCAAACACCACGTAGAAGAGCTGCTCGGGGAACTGCTCGGCGCAGCGCTGGACGAACTGGAGGCCAGCCTGCCCTACGTCAAGGGCAGCAAGGTGGTGGCCACCGACGAGCAGGGCGACCCGCTGTATGAAGACATCGGCCTGACGCCGCGCTTCCTCGCCCTGTCACGCCGCCATCTGCAGCGCCTTAGCGAACAGAAAAACCCTGCGGGTTAGGCGTTACTGGCCGTCAGTGCAACGCACCGCCTGCTTGCGCTGATCAACCAGCACACCGCTCAGGCCTTTCTGCTCCAGGTCAAACATCACCAGCACGCCGTCGATGCACTGGGCGACCTGGCTGGCAGGCTTGAGCGAGACTTTATAGTCCTCACCCGGCACGGTCTTGAGCATGGTGAACTCAGACAGCAGCAGCGCATCTTCCGGCTTGGCAACGTGCAAATAACCGTAAAACCCAAGTACGGCCACGGTGGCGCAGATGCTGCCGATAGCGGTAAGGATCAGCGGGATGGGATTGACTTCACTCATAACAGGCTCTCGGATTAACAATTAGGCGGGCAATGCATCAGGCGGCGCAGCTTGCAACAAAGCCAACCGCCTGCAAAGCCCCAGATTGCCGCATTACTTGCCGCCCGCCCGGACTTCCTCACGGGCCTTAAAGGTCGCTTCATAAATGCGCTCGGCTAACCGCGAGAACGGCAGGCTCTGTACCCACACCGTCCCCGTGCCCTTGAGCGTGGCCAAGAGAATGCCTTCGCCGCCAAACAGCATGCTTTTTAGCCCGCCGGCCAGGGCGATGTCGTAATCGATACCGGCGGTAAAAGCCACCAGGCAACCGGTATCCAGGCGTAACGTCTCGTTGTTCAGCTGCTTGCGGATCACCGTGCCGCCGGCGTGGACAAAGGCCAAGCCGTCACCTTCAAGCTTC
Source organism: Pseudomonas spirodelae (assembly GCF_034653255.1). Taxonomy (NCBI): domain Bacteria; kingdom Pseudomonadati; phylum Pseudomonadota; class Gammaproteobacteria; order Pseudomonadales; family Pseudomonadaceae; genus Pseudomonas; species Pseudomonas spirodelae. Next base: position 26,987 of record NZ_JAYEET010000040.1, read on the forward strand.
TGCAGAATAAACCCCTCACCGCCGAAGAAGCCGGCCCCCAGGCGTTTGTTAAAGCTGATGCCAACCGCCGTACCGTAGGCCGCACAGAGAAAGGCATCCTTCTGGCAGATCAGCGTGCCGCCATGCTCCGCCAGCTGGATCGGCACCACGGTGCCTGGATACGGCGCGGCAAACGCCACCCGCGCCGGGGTTTTGCCGGCATTGGAGAAGTGCGTCATAAACAGCGACTCGCCCGTCAGCATGCGCTTGCCCATGCCCCACAATTTGCCCAGCACCCCGCTGGTTGAACCATCGCCCATACGGGTTTCAAAGCGCACGCCGTCGGTCATGTAATTCATCACACCGGCTTCGGCGATCACCGTTTCACCGGGATCAAGAATGATCTCCACACTCTGCGCGGAGGCACCGAGGATTTCGTAGTCGAGTTGGTGGCTGGGCATGTGTAGCTCCTGGCAATTAGGCAACGACTCGGTGAAGGGTCCCAGAGTTTCATCCGGGCTAAAAAACGACCTTATTTACTGGGATGAAAGCAGCGCGAGCGAAGAGCAGGGCCGCACCCGTTCCCTACAGGTAGCGGCATTTCCCACATCCATGTGGGTCACAAGGCCTGCAACGCCGCATGATGTGCGAGCTCGCAGCAGCTTTCAGAGGATATTGGCGTAGTCGGCTTCGATCCGATCGAGACTCAGGTGATTGAGGAAGTTGGAGAAGCACATCCAGGCCGACAGCGAGTTGAGGTCGCTGAACTGCGGCGGCAGGTATTTGGGCGCGACCACCAGCCCTTCATCCACCAACTGACGCAACGAGCGCATATCCTCCAGCGTGGTTTTGCCGCAAAACAGCAGCGGAATCTGCTCCAATTTGCCTTTACGCACGGCCAACTGGATGTAGTTGTAAACCATGATAAAGCCCTTCAGGTAGGACAGGTCCTTGGTGAACGGCAGCCCTGTTGGCGTTGAGCCACGAAACACCCGACTGGCATTGCTATAGCTCTCCTCCTGGCTGAAACCCTGTTCGCGGTAAAAGTCGAAAACCTGCAGAAAGTCCGCGCCCTCTTCCGCCATATGAATGGCGCGGGTGCGGTTGGTCAGTTTGCGCAAACGGGTGGGGTAAGAGGCGAAGGCAATCACCTCCATGAGAATCGCCAGGCCTTCCTGAGTCACCGTCGAGGACGGCGGGCCTTTCGCCAAAAAGGTGCACACCGGCTGGCTCAGGCCATTCAGGGTGGTCGCCACATGCACCAGGCCTTCGTGCACTTCCAGGGCTTTAACGTCGCGCTCGTTGAACATCGCGTCGGCGCGGATCTTGATGTAGTCCGCACCCGCTGCGGCGTCAGCAAGAATGCCGTCGGACTCGAAGACCCGAATGGTATCTTCGGCCTCGCCAAACACCTTGTTGAGGCGCTGTTGCAGCAAGTTGACAGCCTCTTTGGCGGTCAGCGTCTTGGCCTCATCTTTAAGGTCGCCGCGCTTGTCGATGTTGTTGAGAAAGTCGGAAAACATCAGACCAAGATCGGCCAGGGTTGGATCACCAGCATGAAAGGCGTCCGAGGCGGCGCCGTAGAGCTCCTGGCTGATCAGGCCAAAATCTTCGGTACCGCGCGCTTCCAGCATGCGGATAACCATGCGGTACTCGCGGCACATGCGCCGCATGATCTTGCCCACCGGATTGAACTGACCGAGCTGGCGGGTGATGTCGCGCTCGATATTCTGAAACTCCAGTTTCTTCGCGGCAGCATCAAAGGGCAGCGGCCGACTTGCGTAATAAGCACGGTCGACGACGGGCAGCTTTTTACCCTGGTGCTTGAGAAATTCACTGCGAATCGAGTCGTCCCATTTCACCGCGTCCAGTACTCGAATTGGCGTTTGCGCCTCGACCAAACGGTCGGACAGTGCGCGCACAATCAACTGATAATCGTCCAACCCGGTATGACTGTTCATGCGCTCCCTATTACCCACTAATGTCACTTCAACCATATGATGCCGAGCACTGCCAGCCTCTGTGGCAGCGACCGATTACTCATGGCGCGACGCTAATCACCTGCACGCTGATAGCGCGCGACTTCGATAAATACATCCGAATTAGCCTGATCATCAAGGTAGCCGAATACCTGCTCCAACGGGCTGCTGATGAGCACACCGTCGCTTTCAGCGGCCTCCACTACCTCGCCCTGCAACACGCCCTGCTCCACTTCCTGAAGAATGCGGTCCACATCGAGGTTGTAGATCACCAGTTCGTTATCGCTGGTCAGCTCAAAACCGGCGATGGCGAAATTCGCCCCCATACTTTTCGGCAGCCCTGCCGACAGGTACCAACGCCGCCCGTGATGAGCCACGGTAAAGCCATACTCCTCAGCGCTTTCAAGGTTATCCAGGCTGTCGACATAGGTCCGCGCTTTGTAAACATTGGAGCCGGCACGGGTGATCTGCAAATACTGCAGCTCGCCCCACTCATTCTTGCGCGACCACTCGCCAAGCAACGGTATTGGGGCGGCCTCATGGGCAGGGATGGGGTCTTTAAAAGTCACCAGGCACCCACCCAGTAACAGGAAGGACACGGCAAGCAGCGCGCGCCAGACGATCATTGAACTCTCCTTGTGAACGGATTGGCCGGATTAGAGGCCCAACACCAAATGCATATAACGCTTAAGCAGGGCCAACATCTCTTCACTGTCTAGATGCTCGGCACCCTCGAGCAGGCCCTGATATTCCATGCGGACGATAATCGCCGTCAACAGCTTGGCATCCTGCTCCGCCTGCGCTGAGCCCAGCACCTCGAAGAAATGCGTCACGCCCTGAAGCAAAATCCGCCGGTGGGCGCGCATAAGCCCGTGCAAGCGCGGGTTGAGCAAGGCCTCCTGCTGAAAAGCCTGCTCGGCCAGCAGGTGTTCGCGGCGCGTGAGCAGTTGTTGACGCACATACTCCACAGCCAGGCGGGCGATTTCATTGGCCAGCCGCCGACGCGCCTCGGCACTGCCATCCAGGCGGCTAACCTGCTCACGCAACAAACCTTCGGTACTTTGCCAAAACCGCCCCATATGCGCGGCGCTGCGCTCGACAAACTGGGTAAAGGTATCGCTGATCAGGTCATTGATGTCTTTGAAGTAATAGGTGGTCGCGGACAGCGGCACCCCGGCCTCGGCGGCCACCGCCCGGTGGCGCACAGCACGCACGCCGTCACGCACGATAATGCGCATGGCGGCATCGAGAATGGCCTGGCGGCGCTGTTCACTGCCCTGTCGACTGGCTTTACGCCCTTGGTATTGGACGTTCTCAGCGACGGCGCTGGCCACCAGCGTGGCGCTTTCTTGGGCGGGGTTAGCAGTCACAACGGGCAATCCTCTGTCGGTGATTCAACGCGATGTTTAACTTAGTCAGCTAATCGCAAAGATAGTCCACTGGCAGACAATAAAAAGCCGCCCGTGGGCGGCTTTTTAAACATCAGGCTTGCGGGCGCATATGCGGGAAGAGGATCACGTCGCGAATCGACGGTGAGTTGGTCAACAACATCACCAGGCGGTCGATACCGATGCCTTCACCCGCGGTTGGTGGCATGCCGTATTCCAGAGCGCGGACGAAGTCGGCATCGTAATGCATCGCTTCATCGTCGCCGGCGTCCTTGTCCGCCACCTGCGCCATAAAGCGCTCGGCCTGGTCTTCGGCGTCGTTAAGCTCGGAGTAGGCATTGGCGATTTCACGGCCGCCGATAAACAGCTCGAAACGGTCGGTGACGCTCGGGTTGTCGTCGTTGCGACGGGCCAGCGGCGAGACTTCAAACGGGTACTGGGTAATAAAGTGCGGCTGCTCCAGCTTGTGCTCGACCAGTTCTTCGAAAATCATCACCTGCAGTTTGCCCAGGCCTTCAAAACCCAGCACCTTGGCGCCGGCTTTTTTAGCAATCTCACGGGCCTTGTCGATGTCGTTGAGGTCGTCGGCAGTCAGCTCGGGGTTGTACTTGAGGATCGAGTCGAACACCGACAGGCGCACAAACGGCTCACCGAAGTGGAACACCTTGTCGCCGTAGGGCACGTCGGTGCTGCCGAGGACCAGTTGCGCCAGTTCGCGGAACAACTCTTCAGTCAGGTCCATGTTGTCTTCGTAGTCGGCGTAAGCCTGGTAGAACTCCAACATGGTGAATTCAGGGTTGTGCCGGGTCGAGACGCCTTCGTTACGGAAGTTGCGGTTGATCTCGAAGACCTTCTCAAAGCCGCCCACCACCAGACGCTTGAGGTACAGCTCAGGCGCGATACGCAGGAACATTTCCATGTCCAGCGCATTGTGGTGCGTCTCAAACGGCTTGGCCGCGGCGCCGCCAGGGATGGTCTGCAGCATCGGCGTTTCCACTTCGAGGAAGTCGCGCTGCATCAGGAAGCTGCGGATGTGCGCGATGACTTGCGAACGCACGCGGAAAGTCTGGCGCACGTCTTCGTTGACGATCAGGTCAACATAGCGCTGGCGATAGCGCTGTTCGGTGTCAGTCAGGCCGTGGTGTTTATCCGGCAGCGGGCGCAGTGACTTGGTCAGCAGGCGCACTTCCGTCATTTCCACATACAGGTCGCCCTTGCCGGAACGGGCCAGGGTGCCCACAGCCGCAATGATGTCGCCCATGTCCCAGGTTTTTACCGCGGCCAGGGTTTCTTCGGACAGGGTCTTACGGTTGACGTAGACCTGAATACGCCCGGTCATGTCCTGGAGCACCATAAAGGAGCCACGGTTGAGCATGATGCGCCCGGCAACCTTGACCGGAATGGCAGCCTCGGCCAGCTCTTCCTTGGTCTTCTCGGCGTACTGTTTCTGCAGGTCGGCGCAGTAGTTCTCGCGGCGGAAGTCATTCGGGAAGGCGTTGCCCTGCGCACGGATGGCAGCAAGCTTTTCTTTGCGCAAGGCAATCAGCTTGTTTTCTTCCTGTTGCTGGTCTTCGTGAGAAAGGCCTTGGGGGTCGAGTTGTTGGTCGCTCATGGTCGGTTGTCTGTCCTGTAAATCGTTGCTTGGGCACGGGCCCGGCGGGTGGTTGGGCGGCGCGTAACGCCACCCAACCGGCCTAAAACCATCTCTCGGCGGTTAGAGCCCTTGTTTCAGGCTCGCCACCAGGTATTCGTCGATATCGCCGTCGAGCACTTTATCGCAGTCGCTGCGCTCAACGTTGGTGCGCAGATCCTTGATCCGCGAAGCATCAAGCACATAGGAGCGAATCTGATGACCCCAGCCGATATCCGACTTGGTGTCTTCCAGCGCCTGGGAGGCTTCGCGGCGTTTCTGCATTTCTAGCTCGTAGAGCTTAGCCCGCAGCATTTTCATCGCCGTGTCACGGTTGGCGTGCTGGGAGCGCTCGTTCTGGCAGCTGACCACGGTGTTGGTCGGTACGTGGGTGATACGCACCGCTGAGTCAGTGGTGTTAACGTGCTGACCGCCCGCACCCGAGGAGCGGTAGGTGTCGGTGCGTAGATCCGCCGGGTTGATATCGATTTCAATGTTGTCATCGATTTCCGGCGAGACGAACACTGCGGTAAACGAAGTGTGGCGGCGGTTACCCGAGTCAAATGGACTCTTGCGTACTAAGCGGTGCACGCCAATCTCGGTGCGCAGCCAACCATAGGCGTACTCGCCCTTGATATGCAGGGTCGCACCTTTGATCCCGGCAACTTCGCCGGCAGACAATTCCATGATGATGGCTTCGAAACCGCGTTTGTCGGCCCAGCGCAGGTACATGCGCAGCAGCATATTGGCCCAGTCCTGAGCCTCAGTACCGCCGGAACCGGCCTGGATGTCCAAGTAGGCGTTGTTAGCGTCCATCTCGCCACTGAACATGCGGCGGAACTCAAGCTTTTCGAGGATATCGCGCAGGCGCTCAACCTCGGCCGCGACATCATCGGCGGCCGCTTGGTCGTCTTCTTCAGCGGCCATTTCCAGCAGGTCGCGCGAATCAGCCAAGCTGCTGTTCAGATCATCCAAGGTGTCGACGATCAATGCCAGCGAGGCACGCTCGCGGCCTAGATTCTGCGCGTACTCAGGGTTATTCCAGACATTAGGGTCTTCGAGCTCGCGGTTTACTTCGACCAGGCGATCATGTTTGTGATCGTAGTCAAAGATACCCCCGAATGGTTTGGGTGCGCTCGGACAAGTCTTTGATGCTGTTGAGGATCGGGTTAATTTCCATGGCGTTCAGCACTCGCAGGCGATTGAGGTGTACAGCGGCCTAGTGCGGCCCGACGAGCAAGCATCACGGCTGCTCAGCGGACGCGGCGACCTGACCGTGGCCCCGAAGTTTTAGAAAAGCCGGCGAGTATAGCGCAGTCAATAGCCGGCTTGCAGCCTGCGCGTAACACGGTGGGGAGGCTGGCCATCACGCCACCACTGCGCGTTATGGCTCAATCTCGCTCGGCTACGCCGACTTGATTACGCCCGTTCTGCTTGGCCAGGTACAAGCCACGGTCGGCCAACTCGACCAGATCGGTCGCAGCCATGCCCATCTGCGGGGTGAGCGTGGCAACGCCCAGGCTGATGCTGACAATCGAGTCTTGGCCGGGCTGTTCATGGGGAATCGCCAAGGCCTGCACGCAGAGCCGGACCTTCTCAGCCAGCAAGCGTGCGCCGCCACGCGAAGTACCCGGTAGGATCATGGCGAACTCTTCCCCGCCATAACGCGCAGCCAGGTCCGAGGAGCGGCTGCACATTTCACTCATGCAAGTCGCGACTTTACGCAAGGCTTCATCCCCTTCCACATGACCAAAGCGGTCATTAAAGGCTTTGAAATAGTCGACATCGATCATCAGCAGCGACACCTCGCTTTGCTCACGCAACCCACGTGACCACTCGCTGCTCAGGCAATCATCAAAATGCCGACGGTTGGCCAGGCCGGTCAAGCCGTCAGACCTCATCAAGCGCTGCAGCACCAGATTGGCCTCGAGTAATTGCTGCTGGCTTTCGCGCAGCGCACGGAAGGCCTCATCACGCTGCTGCAAGGCTAAGTAAGAGCGTGAGTGGTAACGAATGCGCGCCACCAATTCAATCACATCAGGCAGCTTGACCAGGTAATCATTGGCCCCGCGAGAAAATGCCAGGCTCTTGATCTTGGGGTCTTCCTTGGTCGACAGCACGATAATCGGTACATCCTGCAGCGCCCGGCGGCCACGGTATTGGGCCAGCAATTCGAGGCCATCGACCCCCGGCATGACCAGATCTTGCAAGATAACCGTCGGTTTTATCTGCTCCGCCAAACTGACGGCCAGCAAAGGATCCGAACAAAAATGGAATGCAATATTCGCCTCATTCGCTAACGCTCTACGTACAGCCTCACCAATCATCGCCTGATCATCAACCAGTAAGACCATCAATGGAGTCGATACCGGCGCGTCCTCCTGAGCACCGTTAAACTGAGTAAAATCCTGCATACCACATTCTCCGGGCTCGACGCCCTCTATCGTTATAGACCCTGCAACAGCCAACAACACTTAAGCGACACCGGCCGTTAATCAAACAGCGCCACAAGACGCCGACCAATCTCGGTCAGCGGTAATATTTCCGATGCAGCATCAAGCTGCGCAGCCGCTTTGGGCATGCCATACACCGCACAACTGGCCTGATCCTGTGCAATCGTCAGGAACCCGCGCTGGCGCATATTCAGCAGCCCCAGGGCACCATCGCGGCCCATACCAGTGAGCAATACACCGACGGAGTCGCCCTGCCAGTTGGCGACCACACTGTCAAAAAACACATCGATCGACGGCCGATAAATATGCGCACTGGGCTCGGCGCTGTAGGTCAACTCGCCATTACGCTGCAAGACCAGATGATCATTACTGCCCGCCAACAACACCGTCCCAGGCTGCGGCACGTCGCCTGCGCGGGCTAAACGGACCGGCAGCGGCGACTCACTGGCCAGCCATTGCGCCATACCGGCAGCGAAGGTCTCGTCCACGTGCTGCACCAGCACGATGGCAGCGGGAAACCCCGCGGGCAGTTGCTTGAGCAACTCAACCAAGGACGCCGGCCCACCGGCCGACGCACCAATAACCACCAAGCGCTGGCGGCAACTGCTGCTCTCACGCGGGGCTGACGGCGCGGCTTTACGGACATTTTTTTGCCCCAAGAGCAAGCCCAGGTTGTGGATCTTGCGCAGCAGCATGGCGGCATCCGGCAACGCGGCCTCACCCAACACGGGCGTGGCCACCACATCCAGCGCGCCATAGCCCATAGCCTCGAACACCCGGCTGACATGACGCTCGACATCTGAGGTGACGATCAAGATGGCGCAGGGCGTCTCGGCCATGATCTGCCGGGTGGCTTCAACGCCATCCATTTCAGGCATTAGCAAGTCCATCAACAGCAAGTCCGGGGTGTCGTCACGACAGCGCTGCACAGCCTCTGCACCACTGCCCGCCACCCAGGCCACCTGATGCTCCGGCGCCCGCGCCAGCGCGCGACGCAACGCCTCCACGGCCAGCGGCATATCGTTGACTATTCCGATTCTCATCCCTGTGCCTCACCTATCAATACCTGCACCGCATCCAGTAGCGCCTCATCATGAAAACTGGCTTTGGCCAGGTAGTAATCCGCGCCGGCATCCAACCCTCGGCGACGATCCTCCTCACGATCTTTATAAGACACCACCATCACTGGCAACGTGCGCAGGCGACTATCGCGACGCAGCAAGGTCACCAGCTCGATACCGTCCATGCGCGGCATGTCGATATCGGTAATCAACAAATCAAAGTGTTCGTCGCGCAGCGCATTCCAACCATCCATGCCGTCCACGGCAACCGCCACGTCGTAGCCTCGACTGAGCAACAGCTTGCGCTCAAGCTCGCGCACCGTCAGTGAGTCATCGATCACCAATACACGTTTGCGAGCGGCTTCCTGAACACCCTGGCTGCGCCGATCGACTCGCTCCAGATGACCACTGCCCAGGAGTTTGCCAATTGAGCTGAATAAGTCTTCAACGTCGAGAATCAGCACCGGCGTGCCGTCATCCAGCAAGGCACCCGCCGACACGTCGCGCACTTTGCCCAGCCGCGCGTCGAGCGGCATGACTACAAGGGTGCGCTCGCCAATAAAACGATCCACGGCAATGCCGTAAAGGTTGTCACGTTCACGGATCAGCACCAGCGCAATCCCCGCGTCCTCGCAGCGACCCTCCGGGCGTTGCAATAACTGGCTGGCCGCGATCAGGCTGACATGCCGATCGCCATGCCAGAAGTGCTGACGCCCTTCCAACTGCACGACATCCTCGACGCTCACCCGCAGCATGTGTTCGATATGCGCCAAGGGGAAGGCATAGGCTTCACCGGCAATTTCCACCACCAGACTGCGCACCACGGACAGCGCCAGCGGCACCTGCAGGATGAAGGTACTACCCTCACCACGGCGAGCCTCAAGGCGTACGCTGCCACGCAGTTGACGCAAGGCGTGCTGCACCGCGTCCAGCCCCACACCTCGGCCAGACATTTCACTGACCTGCTCACGCAGGCTGAACCCCGGCAAGAAGAGAAACGCCAGCAGCTCGTCCTCGCTAAGCCTGGCGGCGGTCTCGGCACTGGCAAATTTACGCGTGACGACCACCTCACGCAGGTGCTCCACATCGACGCCAGCGCCGTCATCACTAAGCTCCAGCACCAGCATGCCGGCACGGTGACGGGCCCGCAGCAGCAGTCGCCCTTCCTCGGCTTTACCCTTGCGTACGCGCAGCTCGGGGAGCTCGATGCCATGGTCAAGGGCGTTACGCAGCAAATGGGTTAAGGGAGCATCGAGTCGTTCAAGCACATCGCGATCAACTTGCGTGGCGTCCCCTTCAATGTCCAGGCGCACCTGTTTACCCAGCGAGCGCCCGAGGTCACGCACCATCCGCGCACGCCCGACCAGCACATCGGCCAACGGGCGCATGCGTGAGGACAGTGCAGCATCGTAGAGTGAGCGGCTGCGCAGGCCACCCTCCCAGGCAAACTCATCAAAGGCCTCGAAATGCGTCTGCAGTAATTGCTGACACTCGGCCAATTGCGCCCGGGACTCATCCAGCAACGCCTGCGCCTGCGGCTCTAGCGAACTGTTCAAGGTTAAATCGCGCAACCCGTCCAGGGCGCGCCGAACCGCTGTTTGCTGGCGTTTAAGCCGTTGCAAGGAGTCAGTCAGCGGTTGGATCCGCTGAAACTCGACCAAGGCTTTACCGGACATGTCCAACAAGTGATCAAGGCGCTCGGCCGAAACCCGTAAAACCCGCCCGCGCCCCTCATCAGGCAGCTCCTCTGCAGGTTCCTGCGCCGCCACCTGCGGAGCCAGGGTGGTTTGCGGCAAAACCGGCTCTGCTGCAGTGCCACGCCCCAGAGCCGGCACGGCCGTCGCCAGCTGACGCTCGAGCAAGGCCACCAGTTGCTCAATCCGTTCGGCCAAGGGGGCATCAGCCGCATCCTGTGCGCCGACCCGGCGCAATAAATCGGTGCCCTGCAACAGCCCATCAATCTGCTCAGGCAGTAACCGCAACAGCCCCTCCTGGGCAGCCACCAGCAAATCTTCCATGGCGTGAGCCACTTTAACGCCGTCATCCAAGCCAACGATTCGCGCCGCCCCCTTGAGCGAATGCGCTGCACGCATGCAGGCTTCCAGTTGCCCGGCATGATTAGGCTCACGCTCCAGTATCAGCAAACCGGCATCCAGCACCTGCGCTTGGGCATCCGCCTCCATGCGGTAGAGTTCCAGCAGCGAAGCATCCCTCATCTGACCGGGCGTCATGCGAAACTCCTGCTCATGGCCTGACGCAGCAACTCATCATCGAGCTGGGTAATACTGCGCCCCTGCCACTGAAACACCCCGCTGGAAAACTGACTGACCGCCAGCCCGCCATCGCGCACGGCCGGCTGCACCATATGTCGCGTAATCGCATGAATTCCTTCGACTTCGTCCACCGGCACCACCACGGGCCCGCCCTGCCCGGTCAGGATCAGCATGCGGGCAATAACGCGCTGACCAGAAGCCTGAGCAGTACCCGCGGGGATGCCCAATAGCTCAGCCAGCGACAGGCAGGCCACCAGCGTACCGCGCACATTGGCGACCCCCAGCAGGCTGCGTGAGCGCTGATGGGGTAATGAATGAACCGGCAACTGCGCCACCACTTCGACCAAACTACGCGTGGCGATCGCCAGCCATTCCTCGGCCACCCGGAACAACAGCAGCGAACAATGCTCGACGAGCGGCTCATCGACCACCAGTTCAACATCGTCTTGCATGGCAGCATAGCGCTCAAGCAGTTGGATAGCGGCGGCAGCGTGGACCTCACAATTGCGGCAGTGCACGTGCTCAACCAAGCGCTCACAGCTTTTATCGCCCCGAACCCCAATGCGGTTCCAGCAATCATCGATACGTGCGGCGCTCTGCGTCGGTATCAGGTTATCGCTCATCGCGCTTCACTCCAGAAGGGCTCGCTCGGTTGACCCGTTGTTGCAACCGCTTGGCACCGCCATGGTCACCGCGCGCCGCCAACAGCGCCGCCAAGTGCACCAGGCTCTCAACATGTTCGGGTTCAAGGTAAAGCGCTTTACGGTAGTAACCTTGGGCAACATCGCCCTGGCCGGCCATGTCATTGAGCAAGCCCATCCAGTAAAACGCATCGACGCTGGGGCCATGCTCAAGCAGATAACGCTCACAGCCCTGAAGGGCCTCGGCACTGTGACCGGCATCGGCCAGCGCTACAATTCGGGCCAACGCACTGGCCGCCTCATCGAGCGGCGCAGCAGGCACCACAGGCCGTTCAGCACGCACACGCGAAGCCGGTGAAGGCCGTACCGGGCGAACGGGGGCTGGCGCGATCCATTGCGCCGGCGCCTTGAATGCAGGTGCCGCAAGCGCACGCTGGAAAGCAAAGGTCAGCGGCGTTTTCAACGCCTGCATCCCGCGCTGGGTGAGCAAGCTGGCCTCCGCAGGGCCGACGAAGAAGGTGCCGCCGTCGTGCAATAAGCGCTGCAAGCCATCGAGCACTGCATGCTGCGTAGGGCGATCAAAATAAATCAGCAAGTTGCGGCAGAAGATAAAGTCAAAAGGCGCTTCGCCGCCCAGCACATGGCTATCCATCAAGTTGCCACAGCGCAGTTTGACCCTGTCGCGTACGCGCGCCTGCAACTGAAAACCGCTGGCCGTGGCGTCGAAATAACGCTCGCAAAAACTCAAATCCTGACCACGAAACGAGTTGCGACCATAGTGGCCCAGTCGCGCCAGCTCCAGTACCCGGGCACTGACATCCAGCGCTTCGACCTGAAAAGACGCGGGGGCGAAGCCGGCATCCAGCAGCGCCATGACAATCGAGTAAGGTTCCTCGCCACTGGAGCACGGCAGGCTGAGCAGGCGCAACGGACGACTGCCGCACAGTACCGCCTTGCGCTTGAGCGCCAGTTCAACCAATGCGACAAACGACTCTGGGTAGCGGAAAAACCAGGTTTCCGGCACGACCACAGCCTCAACCAGCGCCTGTTGCTCGGTCGTTGAGCCATTCACGTGCTGCCAATAATCGGCCTGCGCAGAAATACCCTGTGCCTGCATGCGCTGACGAATCGCACGCTCGATCACCAGCCGCCCAACCGACTCAGCCTCCAGGCCGATCAGCCGCTTCAGCAGGTGCTCCACCTGAGCAATCATGATGCCGCGCCGCCACTGGGAAACAGCAACGCACAGACATCGTCCGGCAGCAGCCCAGCAACCTCGATGCGCTGCACCAGCCCCTGCGCAGACGCCTGCACAGCGCCCAGATAGTGCGCCTCACCGGCGCTCAGGCCGGCGTCACGGAAAGCACTATCCGCCAGGCGTAGGGTATCGGTGGCCTTCTCCAGAATCAGCCCCAGCACACGATTGGCTGGACGGTAATGCACCAGCACCAACCGGGTACTGGCCAATGCAGCAGCAGGCCGCCCACAGGCACGTACCAGCAGATCGATCACTGGTACCAACGCGCCACGGTATTCAAAGCCACCCGCAACCCAGGCCGGCGCCTGCGGAAAAGCCTTCAGACGACGCAAGGGCAACACCTCAACCACCTCGTGCACATTGAGCGCATAGCGGTCCTGATCCAGGCTGAACAACAGATAAAGCTCGCCCGCCTCACGCGCAGAAGACGCCTGGCCAGCATTCGGGCTCGGCATATTCAGACCTTGAATCGGCTGACGCCGCTACGCAGGCTACCGGCTACCTGGTTCAGCTCATCAATCGCCGCACCGGCCTGGCGCAGCGAATCCACCGTCTGGCCGCTGGCTTCGCTCAACTGCACCAGCGCCTGATTGATCTGCTCGGCCCCCGTTGCCTGGGCCTGCATGCCCTCGTCAACCATCTGCACCCGCGGTGCCAACGCCTGCACCTGATGAATGATCTGCGTCAGCTGATCACCGACCTGGGCCATTTCGCTATTCCCTCGGCGTACCTCTTCGGAGAACTTGTCCATGCCCATGACACCGGCCGACACCGCGGACTGGATCTCGCGCACCATTTGTTCAATGTCATAGGTAGCGACTGCCGTCTGATCGGCCAGGCGACGCACCTGGGTGGCCACCACGGCAAAGCCACGGCCGTATTCGCCTGCTTTCTCGGCCTCAATCGCGGCGTTCAGGGACAGCAGATTGGTCTGATCCGCCACTTTGACGATGGTGGTCACCACATGATTGATGTTGCCGGCCTTCTCGTTAAGGATCGCCAGCTTGGCATTCACCACCTCCGCAGCCCCCACCACATGGCGCATTACATCTTCCATGCGGGCCAGACCTAACTGACCCGAACCGGCCAGCACCGAGGTGTGTTCAGCGGTACCGGACACCTCACTCATGGTGCGCACCAGGTCGCGCGACGTTGCGGCAATCTCCCGCGAGGTGGCGCCGATTTCCGTGGTGGTGGCGGCCGTTTCAGTGGCCGTGGCTTGCTGCTGCCTGGACGTAGCCGCAATCTCGGTGATGGACGTGGTCATCTGCACCGCCGAGCGCTGCGCTTGGGCCACCAGGGTCTTGAGCTCATCAGCCATGCTGTTGAAGCCTTCCTCGATGGCATTGAACTCATCCCGCCGGCCCATATCCAAACGCGCCGAAAGATCACCGGAACCGAGCTTCTTGAAGGTCTCCACCACGGCAATGATGGGCAAGCTAATCGCCCGCTGCAGGCTGACTGAACTGAGGACCGCCACACCCAGAACAATCAGAATGGCCAGCACCAGGCTCAGTTTGGTCACGCCAACCTCAGTCACAATCTGCTGCACCGCCTGCTCAGCATATTGCCGATTCAATTCGAACAATTGGCTCAATACCGCGCGGGCCTCCGTCCAGGCCGGCAACAGCTGCTCACGGCCCAACTGCGAAGCCTCCTCGGCACGCCCGGCGGCAATCAACTCAAGAAATTGAGCGTGCAGCGTCAGGTACTGATCACGCTTGAGCACGAAACGCTGCGCTTCAACACGTTCCGCCTCACTGCTGATGGTGTTCTGGTAATCCGCCCAGGTTGTCTCCAGGCGCTGCAACAGCTCTTCGAAGGTTTTACGCTCGGTGGCACTCAGGCTCAGACCGGCCGCGCCCTCCTGACTAACGATCAGCAGGCGCTGGCTTTCCAGCAGATGATCAGCCCAGGCCAACCGCGCCAAGCCGACCAACTGCATACCCGGCGCAGCCGATGTACTCACCTTGATCGCGGCCTGCTCGACTGTCGCCAAGCGGTAATAGGCTGTGGCAGACAGCAGCAGAAGGATAACGACCACCACAGAAAAGCTCGCGATGATGCGTTGCCGGACAGTCAAGTTCTTCACAATATTCCCCACTCGGTTAAACGCACCCGGCCAGCCACAGGCTGATCGCGGATAAATAGATGCAAGGACTCTAGAGATTGCCCTAGCCAGCGGCAAGCCTTGAAACAGCAGGAAAGACAAAGGCACCGACTCTCAGCCCGCGCCCTGCAAACAACTGAGCCATGCCACCGCCAGAGCAGAGGGTCGGCGTCGCTGCTGCCCGCCTTGATATTTATCGCGTGCACCAGGCTCAAGCCCTCGCCAACGGCGTGACCTCCGTAGGGGTAACCTGCCCCCTGGCGGATAATTATTGAGCCCGCAGACGCAGCAACTGGTCAGCCAGCTCGGCTGCATGCCGCTCGACCACCAACGGCACCAGATTGTCGCTGTAGCCAACCAGACGCGCGTAGATAAACGTCCAGCGCGTCAGCGCTCGCTGTAATCGCTGCTGCTGCGCCTGCGTCAGTTCAAGAGCCAGGCTGGCGAGTTCGCCATCGACCTGCTTGGCCAGCACATCGATGTCCTGATTCAGGTAATGCGCCTGTTGCTCAGGCAAGGTCTCGATACCGCCGACATAGGCACGCGCGGTGTAGCGCGCCGCCAGGTATTGCACCTTGGCCGGCAGGCTTTGCAAACGCAGATCCGCCGGCGGCAGTGGCAGCGCCAGGCCTTTGAGCAGCTGTAGCTCAAGCGTTTCAAGTGCCACCAGCAACTCACGCTGGGCCTTGCTGTATTGGAAGTTGAACGCCCACGGCAGGTCTGGTTCGCCGGGGTTATACGCCAGCGTTTGCTCAACCAGCGTAATAAAGGCGGCCAGCGGCGGCTGCAGTTGCGCCATCGCCAAACGTGCGGAATCGGCCAAGGGCTGCGCCTGCAAGGTCTCCACGCTCGCACGCAATTTATCCAGATCAACCTGCACCTTAGTCGCCAGCTCGGCATAGCCACCTTCACCACGATGCACAAACAGATCCGTGCCGGCGCGAAACACCTGCACCTGCGCCAGCTGTACCTGCGTCAGCGCTACATCAGGAGCAGCCTGCAACATCGAGCTGAAAACAACGAGCGCGAGGCTCAGCAGGTAATAGGAGTAGGCGCCGCGCATTGACTCTATATCCGTCGCGTAAAGGCGCGGATTATAGGGAGGCGGACCGACAACAGCGACCAGAAACCTTAGCTAGCCGCCTTATTCGACGGCTAATAACACTATTGGCTCGCGACCAGCTCCTGCCGCACCTGCGCCTCAAGCTCGGTTTTGAGCGCCGGATCCAGCTTGAGTTGACGGGCCAGCTCTTCCAGATAAGCACGCTCCATAAAGTGCTCTTCATCGACCATTAGCACGCTGGCGACATACATTTCTGCGGCCATTTCCGGGGTACTGGCTGCGCGGGCGATTTCGGCGGGGTCCAGCGGCTTGTTCAGCTCGGCCTGCAGCCAATGCTGCAATTCGGCGTCACTGGTGAGCTTGACCAACTCGCCCTCGATCAATTGCCGCTCACGTGCATCGACATGGCCATCGGCTTTGGCCGCCCCCACCAGCGCCTTAAGAATCGCCTGGCTGTGCAACTCAGCCTGCGGTGCCGGCAAGCGGTCCAGGGTTTGCGGTTCGACCTGCGGCGCATTGGCCTGCTGCGCCTGCCAGTTGTTGTAAGCCTTGTAGGCGACGACGCCCAGCGCAGCGAGGCCGCCATAGGTCAGCGCTTTGCCGCCCATCTTGCGCGCACTCTTGTTGCCCAGCAGCAAGCCCAGCGCACCTGCCGCCAACGCGCCACCACCTGCCCCTTTGAGCAGCGTACCCAGATCACCGCTCTGACCGCCCTTACCGCCGCCGCCAAGCAAACCACCCAGCGCGCCCCCCAAACCACCGGCCGATCCACCTGCGGAGCTGCCAGCGGATTTCTGTTGCATCAGGTCCTGACCGGATTTCAACAACTGATCAAGCAAGCCACGGGTAATCATCAAGCGCTCTCCCTAAAAATAGTTGTGCAAGCACACAGACAGATTCTAGAGAGCCGGGTTTACCACCACCTAACACCAGAGTGCTTCGAAAGATTGCCAACGCGCGTAACCCGCACCCAAAACGGCTATTCGTCGGTTAGCCGGCACAAAACATGTCAAATAGTGGTCACCATCACACTGTGCGGGTGGTCGATCTATATTTGGCGCCGATAGGATGGCGAACACAAAGACCCGCAACGGTAAAAGGCTATTAAGAGCCAACACCGGAGAACTGCTCCATGCAGCCATGCGTCAACCGCTATACCCACCGTTTACTCCGCAGCCAGCTGCCAGTTGCTGGCTATTCAGCCCCGTACTGGTGGCCGATGCGACAACTCGTCAACCTAGCGCTTTATCGGCGGCACTCAGCGGTGCGCGAATAGCCAGCTGGCAAACCCTGCTCGACAACTCCGCGCATGACGACGAACGCGCCCAGCTGGAGCGGGTCAATCATTTCATCAATCGTTCAGTGCGTTTTGTTAGCGACCAGCAGGCCTGGGGCGCCGATGACTATTGGGCGACGCCTGCGCAGACACTGAGCCTAGGTAAAGGTGACTGCGAAGATTTCGCCATCGCCAAATACTTCAGCCTGGTGCGCATGGGCATATCCAGCGAGAAGCTGCGCCTGACGTTCGTCAAAGCGCTCAAGCAGAACCAGGCGCATATGGTGCTGGCCTATTACCCCAGCGCCAGCGAGCAACCGCTGATTCTCGACAACCTTGACCCACGCATTCGCCCGGCCAGTGAGCGTGGTGATCTGCTGCCGGTGTATTCCTTCAATAACCACGGCGTGTTTCTGGCCAAGTCGCCGCAGCGCGTCAGCCAACCACCGGAGTTTCTTGCGCGCTGGAATGAGCTGAGTGAGCGCGCACTGGCCGATGGTTCGGCCGCACGCTCACCGCAGAGCTAGAGCCAATTAACGCGGGCTGATATGGGCGATCATTAGTTGCACGGATTCCTGGCCACGGAACTCATTTACATCCAGCTTGTAGGCCAGCTCGACCCAGCGCACGGTCGGATTTGGCCAGATTTCGCGGTCCACACCAAAGGCGATACCGTCGAGCTGCACACTGCCGCATTCGCTTTTCAGCACCACCTTGAGGTGCCGCTCGCCGACAACTCGCTGCTGCACCAACTGAAATACGCCATGAAACAGCGGCTCAGGGAAATGCTGGCCCCAAGGCCCAGCATTGCGCAGCTCTTTGGCCAGCGGCAGATGAAACTCTTCGATGGACAGCGCACCGTCAGACAACAGGCGGCCGGTCAGATCATCCTCACAGAGTTGGCGGCGCACCTCCGCATCAAAGGCCGCGGCAAACGCAGCGAAATAGGCTTCAGGCAGTGACAGCCCCGCCGCCATGGCATGCCCACCAAACTTGCTGATCAGCTGCGGATGCTTAGCGGCCACCGCATCCAGCGCATCGCGGATATGAAATCCCGGCACCGAACGCGCCGAGCCTTTCAATACGCCGTCGCCAGCATCGGCAAAGGCAATGGTAGGACGGTGATAACGCTCTTTCATCCGCGAGGCGAGGATACCGATTACACCTTGGTGCCAATCGGCCTCGAACAGGCACAGGCCGAACGGCATATCTTCCAGCGGCAGGTCCTTGAGCTGGGCCAAGGCCTCGCGCTGCATGCCCTGCTCAATCGCCTTACGGTCCTGATTAAGCTGATCCAGCTGCACAGCCATATCGCGGGCCAGGGCTTCGTCTTCGCAGAGCAGGCACTCGATGCCCAGCGCCATGTCATCCAGCCGCCCCGCCGCATTCAGCCGTGGTCCGAGGATAAAGCCGAGGTCGGTGGAGGTGATGCGCCGATGATCGCGCCCCGCCACTTCAAGAATGGCGCGCAAGCCCGGCCGCGCCCGGCCGGCACGAATCCGCGCCAAGCCCTGATGCACCAGAATGCGGTTGTTGGCATCCAGCGGCACCACGTCAGCGACGCTGCCGAGGGAAACCAGGTCCAGTAACTCACCGAGGTTCGGCTCAGGCCGCTGCGCAGTAAACCAACCCATCTCGCGCAAGCGCGCGCGCAGCGCCAGCAACACATAGAACATCACCCCCACCCCAGCCAACGCCTTGCTGGGGAACTCACAGCCCGGCTGGTTGGGATTGACGATGGCATCCGCTGCCGGCAACTCGGCACCGGGCAAGTGGTGATCGGTTACCAGCACGGTCAAGCCAGCAGCCTTGGCGGCGGCGACGCCCTCGACGCTGGAAATGCCATTGTCCACGGTAATCAGCAATTGCGGCTGGCGCTCAAGCGCCACCGCAACAATTTCCGGGGTCAAGCCATAGCCGTATTCGAAACGATTGGGCACCAGATAATCGACATGCGCCGCGCCGAGCATGCGCAAACCCAGCACACCGACCGTACTGGCGGTGGCACCATCGGCATCGAAGTCGCCGACGATCAGCATGCGCTGGCCTTGCTGCAGCCCCTGCACCAGCAAATCGACTGCCGCATCCATGCCCTTGAGCTGCTGATACGGAATCAGTCGTGCCAGGCCTTTATCCAGTTCAACGGCAGACTGCACGCCACGGGCGGCATACAGGCGGGTCAGCAGCGGTGGCAGAGCGCCCAGATCAGGCAGAGTGGCAGGTAACGGGCGGGCTTCGATACGCATCAGGATTCCGGTACAAACGGTGCGGAACGTCCGCTCCTATTTTTTATTAGGGAGACGCAGAGAATCTGTTTTCGATCTCGCGAGCTAGAGTCATGCAAGGCAAAAACAGGCGAGGAAGCGGAGTTTACTGGCTGTAAATGAGCATTCCGAGCCTGTTTTTAACGCAGCAGGGCCGACGCGCAGCAGATCGCAAATAGGTTCTTAGCGCTCGCCGATCAACCACTCAATAGGCAGCTCATGCTGGCCACGCTCATCGGTGACGAACAGTTCGCCGTCGCTGATCATCACGCTCCAGTTCAGTGAGCGGGGCATATCCAGCGCCAGCTTGGCCAGGGCTTCCTGGTCCAGCGCCACCACGTTGATGTTCTTCAGGGTACGCACCGGATCGAGTTCTTTGGTCTGCCAGACGCGCAGATTGCCGTAGGCCACCAGGCTGAATTTCTCGGTACGCCGCGAGCACCAGGTCATGCGCTCGCTGTCCGGCTGGCCAACTTCGATCCAGTGCAGCACGCGATCATCCAGGCTCTTTTCCCACAGGGCGGGCTCATCGACATCCGACAGGCCGCGACCGAACGCCAAATGCTCGTGATAGAATAAGGCATAAGCCACCAGGCGCGCGGCCAGGCGCTCTTCGGTTTCCGAAGGGTGCTTGGCTACGGTGAAACGCAGGTTTTCATAGACGCTGCGGTCCATGTCGGTGAGGTTAAGCTCGATTTTGTAGGTGGTAGACGGCAGGGCCATGCTGGGACTTCTTACTGGGCGAAAAGAGCGCAAGTCTAACCCGAAACGCCCCTCGCCCGCAGGGCACGCCCACTCAACAGCGCATTTTCCGCTCGCTGCCGTCCTCAGGATCACGGTAATCAATAATCGCCTGGCACGTGCTCAGGTCGACATACACGCGGCAGTAATGCTCGCCATGACGCCAGGCCATGGCCACGCTGCGTTCGCCGGACTGATTCAACTCAAAGCGCCCGTCAAAGGCCGGATGGCTATTGCGCAGGCGCATCAGCGGCAACAAGCGTTGTACCAACGGCTGCCGCAGCGCCTCTTCGGCCTCTTCCAGGCTGTAGTAGTGCCGATTGACGTCGCGCGCCTCGCCGGTTGCGCTACACAGCTCAAAATCGTTACAGCCGGCCAGCAGGCCGACGTAGTAAACCTGAGGAATACCGGGGGTGAAAAACTGAATCGCTCGCGCGGCAATGTAGGCATCGTCATTGCGCAGCAGGGCTTCATAGAAGGTGCAGGTCAGCTGATAAATCGCCCCCACGCTGTGCACGCTGACCGCTGAGCGACGCATGATCGGGTCGGCACTGCGGGTCGAGACTTCATCGACCAGAAAGCGAATTTCCGCCTCCGGCAGCATGCTTTCGACATCCGGGATGCAGATGCCGTCATGGGTATCGAGCACGGTGATCTGATTGCGCGGGCACATGCGCAGCCACTGTTTCAGGTAACGGCTTTGGCCGCTGAGAAAGGCATGCAGCACCAGCGGCGGCAGGGCGAATGCATAGGGGCGCATATGCCGGCGTGAGATGGCGTACTGGTAGCTGATGTGGTCATGCACCTCGGGCAGCATCTCCGCGCCGTACTTCTCGCCGGTTTCACGGAACCAGTCGAGGATGCGATAAACATCCGGCTCTACCAGAAAACAGCTGCTGCCAATCTTCTTGGTGGTGTACCCAAACGCATCCAGGCGGAACAGTTTGACCCCGCGCGCGGCGAGAAAGGCCATGTACCGTTCCATCAGCTGATAGGTCAGCGGGGATTCGTAGTTGAGGTCGATCTGCCGCTCAGTGAAGGTGCACCACACGCGGCACGTCTCGCCATTGGCCAGGTGCACATCACGAAACGGTTCTTTCTCCTTGCGGATATGGATCTTGGCCAGGTCTTCCAGGCTGATCTCGCCCAGCTTATCGACCTGCACAAACAAGTCGGCGTAGGGTGAGTCCTGGCCATGGGCAACAAAATCGAGAAACTCCGGCGACTCATCAGAAATATGACTAATCACCAGGTCGACACACAGATCAAAACGCGCCGAGATGCGCTCGACATCCGCCCAGTCGCCGTAGCGCGGGTCGACTTCCATGTGAGTCAGTGGTGAAAAGCCACCGTCCGCATTGGACGGATACATCGGCAGCAAATGCACGCCAGAAAAGGCATCAGCCAGGTGTCGGTCGAGCAGCGTGTAGAGGCTGCCAAGATTGCCACCCAAGCGATCTGGATAGGTGATCAACTGAATCGCGTTGCGCAATGCCATGCTCGCTCCTCATTTGCCAAAACACCCGCCTGCTGTTTGCAGCAGGGCTGTGACTGACCTTAGCGAGACATCGCGGTCATGACCAGCGCGTAGCCGCCCTCGACATACCCTGTGCATATTTTCCCTGTAGCCACACAATCGCATAGGCTTAACCCTGCTTTTTTGCCCTGGAACCGCCATGAGCCCGAACAAACCCTTAGCTGGCCTGAAAGTCATTGAGCTTGGCACCCTGATCGCCGGCCCGTTTGCCTCACGCATCTGCGCCGAATTTGGTGCTGAGGTGATCAAGGTCGAGTCGCCCGATGGCGGCGACCCGCTGCGCAAGTGGCGCAAGCTGTATGAGGGCACCTCCTTGTGGTGGTTTGTGCAGGCGCGCAACAAGCAGTCGATCACCCTCAACCTCAAGCACGAGGCCGGGCGCGAGGTGCTGAAGAAGCTGCTAAGCGAAGCCGACATCCTGATCGAAAACTTCCGCCCCGGCGTGCTGGAAAAACTCGGCCTGGGCTGGGAGGTGCTGCACACCCTCAACCCCAAACTGGTGATGGTGCGCCTATCCGGCTTCGGCCAAACAGGCCCGATGAAGGATCAGCCAGGCTTCGGCGCGGTGGGTGAGTCCATGGGCGGCCTGCGCTACATCACCGGCTTTGAGGATCGCCCGCCGGTGCGTACCGGCATCTCGATTGGTGACTCGATTGCCGCGCTGTGGGGTGTGATCGGTGCGTTGATGGCGCTGCGCCACCGTGAAGTGAATGGCGGCCAAGGCCAGGTGGTCGACGTGGCGCTGTATGAGGCGATATTCGCCATGATGGAGTCGATGATCCCTGAGTTCGACGTGTTCGGTTTTATCCGCGAACGCACGGGCAATATCATGCCGGGCATCACGCCCTCCTCGATCCACACCAGCGGCGATGGCAAACACGTGCAGATCGGCGCCAACGGTGATGCGATCTTCAAGCGCTTTATGCAGGCCATCGGTCGCGACGATCTCGCCACCGCGCCAGACCTGGCCAGCAATGACGGCCGTGATGCGCGCCGTGATGAACTGTATGGCGTGATCGACCGCTGGGTTGGCGCACTGCCGCTGGAGCAGGTGCTGGCGACCTTGAAGCAGGCCGAGGTGCCAGCCAGCCGCATCTTCAGCGCCGAGGACATGTTCCACGACCCGCAATTTCTCGCCCGCGAGATGCTCCTGTCGGCCAAGCTGCCCGACGGCAAGCCCTTCAAGATGCCCGGCATCGTGCCCAAGCTGTCTGCAACGCCTGGCGGCGTCGAATGGGTCGGCCCGGAGTTGGGTGAACATAACCAGGCCGTGCTCAACGCCCTCGGCTACAGCAATGCGCAGATCGCCGAACTGAAAACCCTCGGGGCCATTTAACCCGGTGCTGTTCTCTGACCCGATCAACAGCCCACCGCGGAGCGTAGTTACCGAGCTGCGTGACTACCCCGAGTGGCATCAGGGCCGTAACCGCTATGGCGTGTGGATACTGCCGGTGCAGTGCCCTGCTCTGCTCGCACGCATCACGTTCATCCAGCAGCAACTGGCCGACCTGCTGCACCCGCCAGGCCGGCGTCAGGCGCATATCACCCTGTTTGTCTGCGGCTTTGCCAGTGGTGTGCAGCGGCGTGACGATGATTTCAGCAAGTCGCAGTTACAGCGACAACTCAAGGCACTAGGCCAACAACCGCGTCACGCTTTGAGCTTATCGATTGGCCAACCCGACAGTTTTGCCAGCGCGGCTTTTCTGCCGATCGACGACCCAACAGGGCAATTACTGGCATGGCGCGAATGCCTCGGTGAGCACACTCGTGAAGTTCGCCAAAGCCCCTACCACGCCCATATCACCCTGGGCCTGTATCAGCGGAGCGCTGATGCCGCATTGATTCGTCAGCGTCTAGATGCGCTGAGTGAGTTCAGCCCACGCTCGCTCAAGGTTAATACCCTGCAGTACGGCCACTACCGCGCGCGCCAGCTATTCAGCACGCTGCGCATCCAGCACAGCCTGCACCTCGGCGACTGAGGCTAAACCTAGCGGATCGGGTAGGAGGCGGCCTCACGGCCGCCGTCCTCCCACACCACCGTGCGTACGGTTCCGTACACGGCGGTTCAGGCCATGCGGTTAAGCCGATTGATCGTATCCAGTATCGAGACCAGTCCAAGTCTGTCCCATAGCTTCTTCGGCAGCGCCTGATTCATATGCGGCGCTCCTGAGTTCCACCACGGGCCTCGGCCAGTGAAGG
>NZ_JAYEET010000041.1:0-46178 GCF_034653255.1 Pseudomonas spirodelae
TCGGCCAACTGCTGCCGCATCAGTGGGCATCAAGCTGAGTCACGCAAGCTAGACTGGCGGTGACGATCAGATACTACTCATTGACTTTTTTGGGCGTCACTCCGTCAGCAAATAGCAGTCGGAATATGGGCAAGTTGAACGAGGCTCTAAGCCACCAAAACCCACCAGTAACCACACTGGTGTATCACCCCAAACAGCCTACCCGTAATAGTCTCGCACTGATTTTTATGCGTGCAGCGTGTGATACAGAGTAAGCGTGCAGCCTGTGATACAGGCTACCCGTTCAGCGCGTGATACAGCGTTGGAATGTGTCTTGGCTGGACGCTTACGAAAAAACAAAGCGTTTTCCAGAAAATTGCTGAGTTTGTAGAGAAGTTTAAAGGCGTTGGGGGGACGGTCTGATTAGACCTTTCTGCCTGCCTGAAAAGCCTTTAAGGCGCGAGGGAATGCGGGGCGATTCAGTGGCCATCCGCCTAGCCCTTCTTCTCTGATGAGTCGCGATCAATGGCGGAGAGTGGTGCATCGAGCTTGGCGGGTGTCATTCCGTGCTTGTAGGCGTTGTACTGCCAGGTGGCGAACCGTTGCAACAAGAGCTGATTTTCACGCTTCAACCGTTCGTTCTCGCTTTCCAGGCGACTGATACGCTGCTCGGCAATAGCCAAGCTTGCCGGTCTCTTTGAGCTTTTGAATCCGGACTTGATCTGCTCTTTTTTGAGCGCGAATGCCGTCTTGACGCGCTCATGGGCATTCAGTGTCTGCCTAGTAGGCCGGGTACCGATCAACGGAGCGACGGCATCACACAACCCCTCCCAAGTCAGCTTGTCACGCACACTGTCGATCTGGTTGATGATGATATCGATGTCTTTTCCCGCTAGATGCTTGGCCATGACCTAAACCCCCAGCAGCGCGCGCAGCTCATCGATTTCCGGCTCCACAACGTCTTCAGATGGGGCCGACAGTTTAGGTGTTGCGGACTTAGCTGCGAGTGCCCGTTTTAAAGGACTGAACTCCTGATCATGTCGCATACGAATCACTGCACCATTCGCGGTGTCGGGCGACTCAAGAATCTGAATCAGTTGTTCAATTCGCTCGACTGTCTTGATCTGGTGCGCTGTCCAACGGCCAACACTGCCCACATCAAATTCACCGGAACTGCTGGCGTCCTGCGCTTTCTTAAGTTGCAACCGAGTACCGTCACGCTGCTGCTTCAAACGCTGCAACTTTCCTTCGTCGCCTTTGACGCATACCTGCTCTGTGCAATTCAGACAGTCCCTATGTTTCTGACAGGGCAACATCGAAAAATCGTGTACACAGAAGCCGTACTCAGTCACATGAGCAATACCTTCGCCCACAGCCTCAAGATCAGCAAAAGTAACAGGTATATTGGCCTTGATCTTTACTAACGCTGAGCCAACACCAACGCCCTTAGCTAGAGCCACATACTCATCGGTGGTCATGTGGTTGTAAGTGGCATTTTGGTGAATATTTGCCCTACCAGACCAGCGGGCAATGTAAAGCTCACCAAGGGCGTTCTGCTGACCGATGGTGTTCAAATAGTGCCTAACCTGATGAGAAGTCATCGATATTTCAGACCCGTCCAAATTCTTATAGCCATTGCGCGTCCAGATGTTTTTTTCTTGGCCATCGATATAATTCAAATCGGTTGTAAACGTGCTCTTGGAAGGCACCCACAACAACACTGGACTCGGGCCCATATCTCCACGCAATTCGTTCCAGCGAAAGCAGCAGAGCGCATCGGAGTACTTAATATGCCGTTCCTTGTTTTTCCAAGGCCAGCCTTCGGGCAACTGGCTGCGGCAATAGGTATTTAGGAACTCGAGGGTCAAAGGCTCGCCCGTGACCTGAAGCACCTGATAAGGCTCATATTTCTTGAAATATTGCCTTAGGGCAGTTCGCGTATCGTCGTTAGACAAGCCCAGCGCTCTGCACGCCTGCTGATCGGTCAAAGGTTGCGTTTCGGATACATTGGGACAGCTTTCATGGCGATAAAACTTGTCAGGATTCTCTTCGTACCAACGCGCCAGTTTTCGTCCCGCGTCGGATAGCTCCGTGAGCCGCCGAACGGCCTCGATGGCCGTCTCGTTGAAGACTTCAGAAGACCACTTGATGTCAGAGCCAAACCCCTTTCCGCCATAAAACCGAAGACCAACGCACTTGGTGCCCTGGTCATCATCTTCGTAGTGCAAGCAGTTAACAGGTAAATCCTGAATCTCAGTAATACGCGAGGGCGCGCACATCAACAAAGCGAAGATCGACGTCGTGAATCGGTCTCGCGCCGCCTGAAGGTCATTTGCGAACATCTCAGCCATCCAGTCCAACCATTGCTCATCTGGCATCTTTGCATTGCGCTTAGCTTTGGCCTCCGGGTTTGTCCGGATGATTTCTGCAGGCTTTGAGATTGGGTTTTTCCAAATAACTTGGCGTGAAATCATTCCGCTCTCATTGAGAAACTCAATGAGCTTACGAAGGGCAATTCCAGCTTGATATGCGGCCGTCTGATATTCGCGTGCAACTACTGCGGCAATATCCATGACATTAGTATCGACCAAGGTGATATCGGCCTTGCCTTTGACTTGCAACAAGGCTTTTTCGATGCAGCGAATGGCCTTGATTTCGTTTTTGAGCTTTGCTGGGTTGTGGCCCTGCTGGTAGCGCATATAAGCCTTGGCGAACGGGATGATCTCTGCGTTCAGCAACTGTTCAGGGGTGTAACCACGCGAGGGCGCTCCCATGACAGTGAAATTGCAGACCTTTGGCCAAGCATGGCTGTCCCAGTCCAGGTCAGCCCCAAAAACTGTGAGTTTGTCACGGCACATAGCAATGAAAGCTTCCAGATTAGCTCTAGCATCAAGCTCTGCTTTTGGCTTAAAGAGCAGAATGTTAGACATCTTCGTCATCCTCCCTCATTGCCTTACAACGATTTACTACGTCACTGACAGCAAGAATCAGACGGTCATTGACGGCAGCAATCTTAAGGTCGCCGGTCTGCTCAAACACGCTATCGCGCTCATTGATTAGCCCGTCAAGGACAGCTTCGTGAGGACCGTCAAGCCACGGTTGGAAATTGTTACAGGTGTAACAGGCAATGGGGGCAAGCGCGCCGCAAAATCCGTAACTGCCGCACGTGCCCACACCTTGCGCACCATTAGTAATGCGGCTACTTGGGTCATCGCCACGTATCGCGTCGCGCTCAGAGGCGATAAGCACACCCTGAAATGCCTGGGCGATAGGCCCGAGCCGCAGGGCTACTGCTTTGTTGATGTGCTTAACGATATCAGGGATGTTTTTGACGTAGACGCCGACATGCTGCGTGTCAGAGTGGTCCAGCGCCTCAGCAATCACGTATTCACGCTTGCCTTCACGCGCCAAGTTCGTGCCCAGCGTGTACCGGAAGCGATAGGGCGTGAGGTTGATCGGCAGTCCGGTGCGCTCGCTGATGACGTTGGTTGCGTCTGAAACCCTAAGCATCACGCCGCCTAAATTGGCAGTTCGCATGTGTAAGTAATCCATTGTCAGCTGCTCTTCCAAGCCAGCACTGGGATCGAGCACGCTCAAATTTGGAAATAGCGGCAGCTCGGATACCAGTTGGGCAGCCACTGACTCGCCCACCATACTTGCAAACTCTCGCTGAGTAGCCGCAGCCTGCTCTTGTAAAATAAGCCAGAGGTCTTCACTGACTGCAAACTTGCTGAACGAGCTGCGCCAACCCTGAAAATGCTGCTTGGCACGCGGGAAGTTAATAAAAAATTTGTCGATGCCATCTTTACTGGTCTGCTTGATGAGATCTTTGATCTTCAAACCAGCGACCTGTACTCGCCGCCGACCAGTCAGCGCGATAGTGAGTGTGAGTGCGGTATCCACTAGCGCCAGTCGCCCCTCACCGAAGGCGGTAGTTACAGCTTCGACCACGCCCTGCATTTCAATATCAGTCAACGGCCCAGAGTCGGGGCACATCGACTGAACGGCATACCCTCGCTCACCAGCGCTTAGGCGCCACTTGCTTAGCAGTTGAACGACCTCATCGGCAATGCCAGGGTGCCCCATTGCATGCCACTGCCTGATAAACGTGCGCAAAGAAGCCAGCTGCCACTCGGTATTTTTGTCGAGCGTAGAGCGGTAAGAAATAAGAGACTCGACGCTAAATGGCAACAGACAAGTGATCGTCTTAAGGTAGGTTTTACAGTGGTAAAAAAGACTTTGGGTATAGCCTGCCGAGGCTGTAGTGGCATAAAAAGCGAGCACATGACGAAGCGCGAGGTATAGATCAGGACTCAACAGCGATTTGACCGCAGCAACTGTAAAGTTGTAATCCTTACTGAGCCTCCATTGATCATCACTGAGCCTGAATTTATAGCCTTCTCGCGAAAGGAGCTCTTCATCTACAACCACCGGCGCGACCTGCCCACTCATACCTTTTCTCCTTTGTTTAAATAGCGGTCTTGCAACCCGAGCACCGCCTTAGCCGCCTCCTCTTTAATGTGCCGCTTGTTATATGTCGCCGCCGTGCCTGATGTAGGATTCCAGCCCATCAGGTAAGAGCGCACTTGCTGCTCGCGCTCAGGCGTTACGCCTTTTTCATCCAACTGTTTCGAGAACACATAATTCCAGGCGTGGCGCAAAGCATGAGCATGCACGTCACCGAACTCTGGCCCTAGGCTTTTGATCTCACGCATGAACTTGGCGAATCCTGCTAACGACAGCGGACGCCCGCAAGATGGGCCGACCTTGTGCGTAACGAACAGATAGCCGTGTTTTTTCGCTCCCGGCACTTTGCTCCGATACTTGAGCACGTAGTCATGAATGCGATCAGCCAGTAACGGATCGACGGGAATGGTGCGCTCACGCGTCTTCGCAACGGGCTGATATGAGCGCAGATCTCCTTTTGCATCAGGCCGCCGAACAACCGACAGTTTGTTTGCAGAAAAGTCGACATCTTCGACCTTCAGGTTCAACAACTCGCCGCGCCGCATGCCTGTCACGCGCAAAATGGCAATCATCAACGCATTGCGAACCTGCACCTCATAACTTTTAACCGGGTTGTCCTTACAGCCAGGCTTAAGCGCCTTGTCGAGCCTGTTGAGCAACTCAACATCGAGATGCATCTCATCCCGATCCTTTTGCGACTTATTAGAAATTTTCGGGCGGCAGGCCTTGAGCGTGCTGACCATAGCCTGAATGCGCTTTTTAGTTTCCTCAGAGCCTTGCTGAAGCTGAACCGCGAGGAAGCCAAGGTACTCCGCTACGACCGTCAGGCGGGCATATTGCACCTTGGTAGAGACGACCTTTGGCTTGTGCTTATGCGAAGTGATTGAGACGACTTTCTTTTCAGCCTGCACGTCGCCATCTAGTGAGCGCTGCATGTAATCGCGTATAGCGTGAATTTGATAAGCCTCGAGAAGCTCACCACTGGCAAAGCTCGATTCGATATCGACCTTGTAGTCAGCCTGCCAATCGTAGAGCACCTTTATCGCACTTAAGGTGTTTCTGATGGTATTTGCAGCCCTGCTGCCACCTCGGATTACCACAGTGACGTACAGAGCGGGGAAGTAAAGGGGCATACCGTTTTCGTCAACGAGAAGCATGTAACGCTCGCCGCCTTGAAAGATCACGTGCCTAACCGAAAGCCCCATGACAACCACCCATATAATTAACACTTCTACACGGTATGCTACTACCTCTAATCTTACAATAAATATTTTACACAGTAAAAAACAAGAGCCCCCGTAATACGGGGGCTCTGTGTTAAAAATTTACACTATGGTCTTAGGTACGGGCTAGAACGGAATATCGTCATCAAAGCTGTCGAAATCCGGCGCAGGCTGAGCCGCCGGTTGTGGTGCCGGACGCGGAGCGGCTTGCTGTGGTGCGCGCTGCGGCGCAGCAGGACGCTGCTGACGCGAAGCAGAATCACCACCGGTGTTGTCTGGACGGCCGCCCAGCAGCTGCATGGTGCCCTGCATATCCACAACGATTTCAGTGGTGTAACGCTTGATGCCGTCTTTTTCCCACTCGCGGGTTTGCAGTTTGCCTTCGATATAGACCTGCGAACCTTTGCGCAGGTATTCGCCGGCGATCTCCGCGACCTTGCCGAACATCGAAACGCGGTGCCATTCGGTCTTTTCGACCTTCTGCCCGGTTTGCTTGTCGGTCCACTGCTCGCTGGTGGCCAGGCTCAGGTTGGTAACCGCGTTGCCGTTTGGCAGGTAGCGGGTTTCCGGGTCCTGTCCGCAGGTGCCGACCAGAATGACTTTGTTAACCCCACGGGCCATAACGTTCTCCTAAGCTTTCAGCACGTCGCCGGCGCCGGCTCTAGGAGGCGCTCGAGGGACGTACGATCCAATTGTTGGGTATCCACTTTGATATAGATGGCCGCTTCATCGCGCGCCACTACGGCATCCGCCACTCCGGGCACTGCCTGTAAACGCTCGGCCAGTCCAGCTTCTTGCAACGCTGCCGCTGAAAGCGGCAGGCGCAGGCTGGTTACATACGGCGGTTCGCGCATAGTAACAGCAAAGGCTAGCCAAAAAAGAGCCAGTAAGGCACAGCCCGCAAACACGCCCGACAGACTGTAGTGCTGATACAGCCAACCACCAAGGATGCCGCCGATAGCCGCGCCAAGGAACTGGCTAGTGGAATACACGCCCATCGCCGTCCCTTTGCCGCCAGCCGGTGCAACCTTGCTGATCAGCGACGGCAACGAAGCTTCCAGCAGGTTGAATGCCGTGAAGAACACCACCGTACCGAGCACCAGCGCGCGCAGACTGGTGCCGAACCACCAGAAGAACAGCTCACACAGCAGCAGCACCATCACCGCGCCGAGTAGCACATGCTTCATCCGGCGTTTTTTCTCGCCATAAATGATAAACGGCACCATGCCGAAGAAACCCACCAGCAGCGCCGTCAGATAGACCCACCAGTGCTCTTCCTTGGCCAACCCGCCCTGCTCCACCAATGCCAAGGGCAAGGCGATAAAACTAGCCATCAAGATTGCATGCAGCACCAGAATGCCGAAGTCCAGGCGCAACAAGTCCGCATTTTTAAGGGTCGGCACTAACGCCCGCTTATTCACCCCGGACTCGCGATGCTGCAACGGCCCGGCGGAAGAAGGCACGAGCCCCGCGACAATAACAATACCCAGCAGCGCCATGGCGGCGGTGGCAAGAAACAACCCCGACAAACCAAAGGCGCGGGTTAGCAGCGGCCCCACCACCATCGCCACGGCAAAGGACAGGCCGATGCTCATGCCGATCATCGCCATGGCCTTAGTCCTGTGCTGCTCGCGGGTAAGGTCGGAGAGCAACGCCATCACCGCCGCAGAAATCGCGCCAGCCCCCTGCAGCACACGCCCGGCAATCACCCCGTAGATCGAATCGGCATTGGCCGCCAGCAGGCTACCGGCGGCAAAGATCACCAGCCCCGCATAGATCACCGGACGACGACCGATACGGTCACTGAGCATGCCAAAAGGAATCTGCAAAAACGCCTGTGTCAGACCATAGGCACCGATGGCCAGGCCGATTAGCGCCGGCGTACTGCCCTGCAATTCCATGCCATAGGTTGCCAGCACGGGCAGCACCATAAACATACCGAGCATGCGGAACGCGAACACCAGCGCCAGGCCACCGGCCGCGCGGGTTTCACTGCCGCTCATACGCTCGCTGTGCGGATCATGCATGGGAAAGACCCTGAATAAAGAGGCGGCGATTCTACCAGCACTCAATCGATGCGGCACAGCAGTGACGCTTTGCCGCGCTCGCCTTTGGCCCCGTATACTCGGTGGTTTTCCGCCCGCCATGCGAGGCCGCTGTTTGTGGACAAGATTCTGATCCGGGGTGCCCGCACCCATAACCTGAAGAATATCGACCTGACCCTGCCGCGCGACAAGCTGATCGTGATTACCGGCCTGTCCGGCTCCGGCAAGTCATCACTGGCTTTTGACACCCTCTACGCCGAGGGCCAGCGCCGCTATGTCGAATCACTCTCGGCCTACGCTCGGCAATTTTTGTCGATGATGGAAAAGCCCGATGTCGACACCATCGAAGGCCTCTCGCCAGCGATCTCCATCGAGCAGAAATCCACCTCACACAACCCGCGTTCCACCGTCGGCACCATCACCGAGATCTACGACTACCTGCGCCTGCTCTATGCCCGCGCCGGCATTCCGCGCTGCCCGGACCATGACCTGCCGCTGGAGGCACAAACCGTCAGCCAGATGGTCGATCAAGTGCTGGCTCTGCCCGAAGGCAGCAAGCTGATGCTGCTGGCGCCGATTATTCGCGAGCGCAAGGGCGAACACTTGGCGGTCTTCGATGAACTGCGCGCCCAGGGCTTTGTCCGCGTGCGAGTCAACGGCAAGATTTATGAGCTGGACGAGCTGCCGAAACTCGACAAGCAAAAGAAGCACAGCATTGATGCGGTGGTTGACCGCTTCAAAGCCCGCGGCGACCTGCAGCAGCGCCTCGCCGAGTCGTTCGAGACGGCACTGAAGCTGGCCGACGGCCTGGCGCTGATCGCCCCAATGGAAGGCGAGAGCGGTGAAGAAATCATTTTCTCTGCGCGCTTCGCCTGCCCGACCTGTGGCCACTCAATCAGTGAACTGGAACCCAAGCTGTTCTCGTTCAACAACCCGGCGGGTGCCTGCCCGACCTGCGACGGTCTTGGCGTTAAGCAGTTCTTCGACATCAAACGCCTGGTCAATGGCGAGATGACCCTGGCCGAGGGCGCAATCCGCGGCTGGGACCGACGTAACGTCTATTACTTTCAAATGCTCGGTTCCCTTGCCGCACATTACGGGTTCAGCCTGGAAGTACCCTTTGATGAGCTCAGCGCCGAACACCAGAAGTGCATCCTGTTCGGCAGCGGCGCGCAGAACGTCGACTTCAAATACCTCAACGACCGTGGCGATATCGTCAAACGCTCGCACCCGTTCGAAGGCATCGTGCCGAACCTGGAGCGGCGCTACCGTGAAACCGAATCCACCAGCGTGCGTGAAGAGCTGGCTAAGTTCCTCAGCACCCAAGCCTGCCAGGACTGCCGCGGCACCCGCCTGCGCCGGGAAGCGCGGCACGTGTGGGTCGGCGAGAAGACCCTGCCGGCGGTCAGCGGCATGCCAATTGGCGACGCCACCGAGTATTTCGGCAGCCTCGCGCTGCCGGGGCGACGCGGCGAAATTGCCGAAAAGATCCTCAAGGAAATTCGCGAGCGCCTGCAGTTTCTGGTCAACGTCGGCCTCGACTACCTGACCCTGGACCGCAGCGCCGACACCCTGTCCGGCGGTGAAGCGCAGCGCATCCGCCTGGCCAGCCAGATTGGCGCCGGCCTGGTCGGGGTCATGTACATCCTCGACGAACCCTCTATCGGCCTGCATCAGCGCGACAATGAACGCCTGCTCGGCACCCTGCGCCACCTACGAGACATCGGCAACACGGTGATCGTGGTCGAGCACGACGAAGACGCTATCCGTATGGCCGATTACGTGGTCGATATTGGCCCAGGTGCCGGCGTACACGGCGGTCAAATCGTCGCCCAGGGCACAGCCGCTGAAGTCATGGCTCACCCCGACTCTCTGACCGGCAAGTACCTCTCCGGCCGAGTGAAGATCAAAGTGCCGGACAAGCGAACGCCACGCGACAACACGCTTTTGCTGAAGATTAAGGGGGCTCGCGGCAACAACCTGCGCAATGTCGACCTGGAGATCCCAATTGGCCTGCTGACCTGCGTCACTGGCGTATCCGGCTCGGGCAAATCGACACTGATCAACAACACCCTTTATCCGCTGAGTGCCACTGCGCTCAACGGCGCCACTACCCTAGAAGCCGCCGCCCACGACAGCATCGACGGCTTGCAGCATTTAGACAAAGTGGTCGACATCGACCAAAGCCCGATAGGCCGCACGCCACGCTCGAACCCGGCGACCTATACCGGCCTGTTTACGCCGATTCGCGAACTGTTCGCGGGCGTGCCGGAGTCGCGCTCGCGCGGTTACGGGCCTGGGCGCTTCAGCTTCAACGTCAAGGGCGGGCGCTGCGAGGCCTGCCAGGGCGACGGCTTGATCAAGGTGGAGATGCACTTCCTGCCGGACATCTATGTGCCTTGCGACGTGTGCAAGAGCAAACGCTACAACCGTGAAACCTTGGAAGTGAAGTACAAGGGTAAAAGCATCACCGAAGTACTCGACATGACTATCGAGGAAGCGCGACTGTTCTTCGATGCCGTGCCGGCGCTGGCGCGCAAGCTGCAAACCCTGATGGATGTTGGCCTGTCCTATATAAAGCTGGGGCAGAGCGCGACCACCCTGTCCGGCGGCGAGGCGCAGCGCGTCAAGCTGAGTCGCGAGCTAAGCAAGCGCGACACAGGCAAGACGCTGTACATCCTTGATGAGCCAACCACCGGCCTGCACTTCGCCGATATCCAGCAACTGCTCGACGTCCTGCACCGCCTGCGCGACCACGGCAATACCGTGGTGGTGATCGAGCACAATTTGGACGTTATCAAGACCGCCGACTGGCTGGTAGATCTCGGCCCAGAAGGCGGCTCCAAGGGCGGTCAGATTATTGCGGTCGGCACACCCGAGGAAGTCGCCGAAATAGCGCAGTCGCATACGGGTTACTTCCTCAAACCGCTACTGGAGCGTGATCGCGACTAACCTCGCACGCTACAAAAAAGCCCCGCACAAGCGGGGCTTTTTATTATCAGCTGCAACCTTACATCTGCGCCTGCAGGTAGTTCTCTAGACCAATCCTGTCGATCAGCCCTAGCTGCACCTCCAGCCAGTAAGCATGATCTTCTTCAGTGTCCTTGAGTTGCACCAGCAGGATATCGCGGGTCTGGTAATCCTGATGCTGCTCGCACAGGGCAATACCTTTGCTCAGTGCGGCGCGCACGTGATATTCCAGCGCCAAGTCGAGCTTGAGCATCTCAGGCACTGTTTGGCCAAAACGGAAGCTATCCGGAACCATGTCAGGCGAACCTTCGAGAAACAGAATCCGCTTGAGGATGGCATCGGCGTGCTGAGTCTCCTCTTCCATTTCATGGTTGATGCGCTCGTACAGCTTGTTGAAGCCCCAATCCTCATACAGGCGCGAATGCACGAAATATTGATCACGCGCCGCCAGCTCGCCTTTAAGCAGCATTTTCAGGTAATCGATGACTTCTACATGGCCTTTCACGGGGCATTTCCTTAAACGAGCGGTACAGGCGTTAATGCTGGCCTCACGCAGCGCATGGGTCAAGCACAAAGCTAGAATCTAGACGACCACAGGTGCTTAGCAGCGCTCAGTACAGCAGGTGGGCGACGCTTATTTCACGTATAAAAAAACCGGGCCAAGGCCCGGTTTTTTATACAACCTACAACTTACTCAGCGTCTACAGCTGCACCAGCGACCGGACGGTCAACCAGCTCAACATAAGCCATTGGAGCATTGTCGCCAGCGCGGAAACCGCACTTGAGAATACGCAGGTAACCGCCCTGACGGGTGGCATAGCGCTTGCCCAGGTCGTTGAACAGCTTACCAACGATAGCTTTCGAACGTGTACGGTCGAAGGCCAGACGACGATTGGCAACGCTGTCTTCTTTAGCCAGAGTAATCAGCGGCTCGGCAACGCGACGCAGCTCTTTGGCTTTCGGCAGAGTAGTTTTGATCAGCTCATGCTCGAACAACGATACCGCCATGTTCTGGAACATGGCCTTGCGGTGTGCGCTGGTGCGGCTGAGGTGACGGCCACTTTTACGATGACGCATGGTTCAATTCCTTACCAAACTCACGTTCGGTGATGATGACGATCAGGCAGTCGCCTTATCGTCTTTCTTCAGACTTGCCGGCGGCCAGTTGTCGAGGCGCATACCGAGGGAAAGACCGCGAGAAGCCAGAACATCCTTGATTTCAGTCAGGGACTTCTTGCCCAAGTTCGGCGTTTTCAACAGTTCCACTTCGGTGCGCTGAATCAGATCACCGATGTAGTAAATGTTTTCTGCCTTGAGGCAGTTAGCCGAACGAACAGTCAATTCCAGGTCATCAACCGGACGCAGAAGGATCGGATCGATCTCGTCTTCCTGCTCGATAACCACAGGCTCACTGTCACCTTTGAGGTCGACGAACGCAGCCAACTGCTGTTGCAGGATGGTTGCAGCGCGGCGAATAGCCTCTTCAGGATCCAGAGTACCGTTGGTCTCTAGGTCGATAACCAGCTTGTCCAAGTTAGTACGCTGCTCAACACGAGCGTTTTCCACCACGTACGACACACGGCGTACCGGGCTGAAAGAAGCATCCAGCTGCAAGCGACCAATGCTGCGGCTTTCATCTTCATCGCTCTGACGAGCGTCAGCCGGCTCATAGCCGCGACCACGAGCGATGGTCAGCTTCATGTTCAGCGCGCCAGTGGAAGCCATATTGGCGATTACGTGGTCGCCATTGACGATTTCGACATCGTGATCCAGCTGAATATCGGCAGCGGTAACTACGCCCGAGCCCTTCTTCGCCAGAGTCAGTGTCACTTCGTCACGACCGTGCAGTTTGACAGCCAGACCTTTCAGGTTGAGCAGGATTTCAATGACATCTTCCTGAACACCTTCGATGGCGCTGTACTCATGGAGTACACCGTCAATCTCGGCCTCAACTACTGCACAGCCAGGCATAGAGGACAACAAGATGCGTCGCAGCGCGTTGCCCAGGGTGTGGCCAAAGCCACGCTCGAGAGGCTCGAGAGTGATCTTGGCGCGGGTCGGACTGACCACCTGCACATCAATGTGACGGGGGGTCAGGAACTCATTTACCGAAATCTGCATGGATGCACCTATTTTCTAGCCCTTACTTGGAGTAGAGCTCGACAATCAGGCTTTCGTTGATGTCGGCGGAGAGATCACTGCGAGCCGGAACGCTTTTAAACACGCCAGACTTCTTCTCAGTGTCTACATCTACCCATTCAACGCGGCCACGCTGAGCACACAGCTCGAGAGCTTGAACAATGCGCAGCTGATTCTTCGCCTTCTCGCGAACTGCAACGACGTCGCCAGCTTTAACCTGGTAGGACGGAACGTTTACAGTATTGCCGTTTACGCTGATCGACTTGTGCGATACCAGCTGACGGGATTCAGCGCGAGTAGAGCCGTAGCCCATGCGATAAACCACGTTATCCAAACGGCACTCGAGCAATTGCAGCAGGTTCTCACCAGTAGCGCCTTTCTTGCCGGCAGCTGCTTTGTAATAACCGCTGAATTGACGCTCAAGCACACCGTAGATACGACGAACTTTTTGCTTTTCACGCAGCTGAGTACCGTAGTCAGACTGACGACCACGACGCTGACCGTGAATACCTGGGGCTGCTTCGATGTTGCACTTCGATTCCAGAGCGCGTACACCGCTTTTCAGGAAAAGATCTGTGCCTTCACGACGAGACAGTTTGCATTTGGGACCAATGTAACGAGCCATTTCTCACTGTCTCCTGATTACACGCGACGCTTCTTCGAAGGACGGCACCCGTTGTGCGGGATAGGCGTCACATCGGTGATGCTGGCGATCTTATAACCACAGCCGTTCAAAGCACGGACAGCGGACTCACGACCCGGACCGGGACCCTTAACGTTAACGTCGAGGTTCTTCAGGCCGTATTCCAGCGCAGCTTGACCAGCACGTTCTGCAGCCACCTGGGCGGCGAACGGGGTGCTTTTACGCGAGCCGCGGAAACCCGAACCACCAGAGGTAGCCCAGGACAGAGCATTGCCCTGACGGTCAGTAATGGTCACGATTGTGTTGTTGAACGAAGCGTGGATGTGGGCGATGCCATCAACCACTGTCTTTTTGACTTTCTTACGAGTACGAGCAGCAGGTTTTGCCATGACTAAATTCCTGTCGATGCGCGAATGCGATTACTTGCGGATCGGCTTACGCGGGCCCTTACGGGTACGCGCGTTGGTCTTGGTACGCTGACCGCGAACCGGCAGACCGCGACGATGACGCAGACCACGGAAGCAACCCAGGTCCATCAAACGCTTGATTTTCATGTTCACTTCACGACGCAGGTCGCCTTCGGTATTCACCTTGGCTACTTCGCCACGCAGCTGCTCGATCTGCTCATCAGAGAGATCTTTGATTTTTGCAGCCGGATTAACGCCGGCGGCAGCACAGACTTTCTGTGCAGTAGTGCGACCAACACCATAGATGTAGGTCAACGAGATAACAGTGTGCTTGTTATCCGGAATGTTAACGCCTGCAATACGGGCCATTCAGTGGAACTCCAATTGACAGCTACCTACGCCCCGGAAGCCAAGAAATAGGGCGCGAGATATTAACGCTGTAAAAACAAATAATCAACCCGGCAGCGCACTAGCTGCCGGGCTTATCACTTCTTCACAATCAGCCTTGGCGCTGCTTGTGACGCGGCTCCGCACTGCAAATAACGCGAACAACACCTTCGCGACGAACAATTTTGCAGTTACGGCACAGCTTTTTCACCGATGCACGAACTTTCATCACCAACTCCTCGAACCTTATGGACTTCAGCGCAGCATGCCGCTGCCGTAGCCCTTCAGGTTGGCTTTCTTCATCAGGGATTCGTACTGGTGCGAAACGAGGTGCGATTGTACTTGCGACATGAAGTCCATCACAACCACTACCACGATCAGCAACGAAGTCCCGCCAAGATAGAACGGTACGTTGGCAGCCACCACCAGGAACTGGGGCAACAAGCATACGGCCGTCATGTACAGAGCACCGAACATGGTCAAACGCGTCAACACGCCATCGATATAGCGCGCCGACTGCTCGCCTGGACGGATACCGGGAATAAAGGCACCGGACTTCTTCAGGTTCTCCGCTACGTCTTTCGGGTTGAACATCAGCGCTGTATAGAAGAAGCAGAAAAATACGATCCCTGCACTAAACAGCAAAATGTTCAACGGCTGACCAGGAGCGATAGCCTGTGAAATATCCTGCAGCCAGCCCATACCCTCAGACTGACCAAACCAGGCACCCAGCGAAGCCGGGAATAACAGAAGGCTGCTGGCGAAAATAGCCGGGATAACCCCTGCCATATTCACCTTCAACGGCAAGTGGCTGGTCTGCGCAGCAAAGACCTTGCGACCCTGCTGACGCTTGGCGTAATGCACCGCAATGCGACGCTGACCACGCTCAATGAACACCACGAAACCGATAATCGCTACTGCCAGCAAACCGATGGCGATCAAGGCAAAGATATTAATATCACCCTGACGAGCAGACTCGAAAGACTGCCCAATCGCCGACGGCAGACCGGCCACGATGCCTGCAAAGATCAGCATCGAAATACCGTTGCCAACACCACGCTCAGTGATTTGCTCGCCCAACCACATCATAAACATTGCACCCGCCACAAACGTGGTAACTGCAACGAAGTGGAAGCCGAAATCGACCGTAAACGCTACGCCCTGACTGGCCAAGCCGACGGACATGCCAACTGCTTGGACAATAGCCAGGACGAGGGTGCCGTAGCGGGTGTACTGGCTAATCTTACGACGGCCAGCCTCACCTTCCTTCTTCAACTGCTCCAACTGCGGGCTAACAGCGGTCATGAGCTGCATGATGATCGACGCCGAAATATACGGCATGATCCCCAGTGCAAATATGCTCATGCGCTCCAACGCGCCACCGGAAAACATGTTGAACAAGCTAAGAATGGTCCCCTCATTCTGTCGAAACAGGTCCGCCAGCCGATCAGGGTTAATACCGGGAACCGGGATGTGTGCACCTATCCGATAGACGATAATCGCCATTAACAGAAAGCGCAGACGAGCCCAGAGCTCGGATAACCCGCCATTGCTGAGCGCTGAGAGAGCACCTTGCTTAGCCATTTATTCCTCGAACTTACCGCCAGCTGCTTCGATAGCCGCGCGCGCACCTTTGGTGACGGCGATACCTTTAAGGGTGACTGCCTGAGTAACTTCACCGGACAGCATGACTTTCACACGCTGTACGTTTTGGTTGATCAGGTTGGCATCCTTCAGCGACTGCAGAGTAACAATGCCGCCTTCGATTTTATTCAGCTCGGAAGTACGCACTTGCGCACGATCCATAGCTTTCAAAGAAACGAAACCGAACTTTGGCAGACGACGGTGCAGAGGCTGCTGGCCGCCTTCGAAACCCGGAGCAATGGTGCCACCGGAACGGGAGGTTTGACCTTTGTGGCCGCGGCCACCAGTCTTACCCAAACCGCTACCGATACCACGGCCCGGACGGTGCTTCTCGCGACGGGAACCCGGCGCAGGACTCAGATCGTTCAGGTACATGTATTAACCCTCGACTCGCAGCATGTAGTAAGCCTTGTTGATCATCCCGCGATTCTCGGGAGTATCCAAAACTTCTACGGTGTGACCGATGCGACGCAGACCCAAACCTTTAACGCAAAGTTTATGGTTGGGGATACGGCCGGTCATGCTTTTGATCAGCGTAACTTTTACGGTAGCCATGATTAGAGAATCTCCTCGACGCTCTTGCCACGCTTAGCCGCAATAGAACCTGGCGACTGCATTGCTTTCAAACCTTTGAAAGTGGCGTAAACCACGTTTACTTGGTTAGTCGAGCCGTAGCACTTAGCCAAAACGTTCTGTACACCAGCCACTTCCAGAACCGCACGCATAGCGCCGCCGGCAATGATACCGGTACCTTCAGAAGCAGGCTGCATGTACACCTTAGAAGCGCCATGGTTAGACTTAATGGCGTACTGCAAGGTGGTACCGTTCAGGTCTACCTGGATCATGTTGCGACGAGCAGCTTCCATCGCCTTCTGGATGGCAGCCGGCACTTCACGGGATTTGCCACGGCCAAAACCGACGCGACCCTTACCATCACCCACCACGGTCAACGCGGTGAAAGTGAAGATACGGCCACCTTTAACGGTTTTAGCAACGCGGTTTACCTGTACCAGCTTCTCGATATAGCCTTCGTCGCGCTTTTGGTCGTTATTTGCCATAACTTAGAACTCCAGCCCGCCTTCACGAGCAGCATCAGCCAGCGCCTGGACGCGGCCGTGGTACTTGAAGCCAGAACGGTCGAATGCAACCTGAGTCACACCAGCGGCTTTCGCACGCTCGGCAACCAGCTCGCCAACTTTCTTGGCCGCGTCGACGTTGCCAGTGGCGCCGTCACGCAGTGCTTTGTCCAAGGTAGAGGCACTGGCCAGAACCTTGCTGCCGTCGGCCGAAATGACCTGGGCATAGAT
This sequence comes from Pseudomonas spirodelae, assembly GCF_034653255.1. Taxonomy (NCBI): domain Bacteria; kingdom Pseudomonadati; phylum Pseudomonadota; class Gammaproteobacteria; order Pseudomonadales; family Pseudomonadaceae; genus Pseudomonas; species Pseudomonas spirodelae. Next base: position 17,212 of record NZ_JAYEET010000041.1, read on the forward strand.
GTGCTGCGAAGAGCGATACACGCAGAGACGCACGGCTTCTAGCTCGTGCATTTTCAGGCGTGCTTTGCGAGCGCGACGCAGTCGAGTAACTTTTTTGTCGGTCATTTGCTATGCCCTACTTCTTCTTGGCTTCTTTACGGCGGACGACTTCGTCAGCGTAACGAACACCTTTGCCCTTATAAGGTTCAGGACGACGGAAGTCACGAATCTCCGCAGCGACCTGACCAACCACTTGCTTGTCCGTACCCTTGATCAGGATCTCGGTCTGGTTGGGAGTCTCAGCCACGATGCCTTCCGGCAATTCGTACTCAATCGGATGGGAGTAGCCCAGAGAGAGGCTCAACACCTGACCTTTGGCTTGCGCCTTGTAACCAACGCCGACCAATTGAAGCTTACGCTCAAAGCCAGCGTGGACGCCGATCACCATATTGTTGACCAGAGCACGAGTAGTGCCGGCCATGGCGCGAGTCTGCTGATCACCATTGCGAGCAGCGAAACGCAGCTCACCGGCTTCATGCAGGACTTCAACGGACGAGTGAACATTCAGTTCGAGAGTGCCCTTGGCACCCTTTACCGAAAGCTGTTGGCCGGCGAGTTTGACCTCAACACCAGCTGGCAGCGTAACGGGGTTCTTAGCAACGCGAGACATGCTTATTCCCCCCTTAGAACACTGTGCAAAGCACTTCGCCGCCGACACCGGCAGCGCGCGCAGCGCGGTCCGTCATCACACCTTTATTGGTGGAGACGATGGAAACCCCGAGACCGCCACGAACTTTCGGCAGATCATCAGAGGATTTATATTGGCGAAGGCCTGGGCGGCTTACGCGCTTAACTTCTTCGATAACCGGACGGCCTTCGAAGTACTTCAGCTCGATGGACAGCTGCGGCTTAACTTCACCGCTGATCTGATAACCCGCAATATAACCTTCGTCTTTCAAAACTTTGGCTACAGCCACCTTCAACGTGGAAGACGGCATGCTTACGACGGACTTTTCAGCCATCTGGGCATTACGGATACGAGTTAGCATGTCCGCTAACGGGTCCTGCATACTCATGGGCTAGACGCTCCTGATACAAAAAGAATTAGCCTTGCGGCTACAGTCGCTGAGAATTCTTGAAAAAATCAAGCCAGGCTCAGGCGAGCCGAGCATTCTAGAGACTGATCAAAAATGAATCAAGCCCCAAAGGGGCTTGATTCACAGATAAGACAAAGCCGGCACTAGGCCGGCTCTGCTTTTTACCAGCTGGCTTTAACCAGACCTGGTACATCACCACGCATTGCAGCTTCACGCAGCTTGATACGCGACAGACCGAACTTGCGATAAACGCCGTGCGGACGACCGGTAATGCGGCAGCGATTACGCAGGCGCGAAGCGCTCGCGTCACGCGGCTGCTTCTGCAGCGCCACCTGAGCTTCCCAACGCGCTTCTGGACTGGCGTTCAGATCGGCGATGGTAGCTTTCAGCTCAGCACGCTTCTTAGCGTACTTTGCTACCGTTTGCTGACGCTTCAGCTCACGGTTTTTCATGCTGGTTTTGGCCATGATCCAACTCCAATCAGTTGCGGAACGGGAATTTGAAAGCACGCAACAAGGCGCGACCTTCATCATCCGAACGAGCGGTGGTGGTCAGGGTAATGTCCAAACCACGCAGAGCGTCGATCTTGTCGTAGTCAATTTCCGGGAAAATGATCTGCTCTTTAACGCCCATGCTGTAGTTGCCACGACCATCGAAGGACTTGGCATTCAGGCCGCGGAAGTCACGCACGCGCGGCAGGGAGATAGACAGCAGACGATCCAGGAACTCATACATCTTTTCGCGACGCAGAGTAACTTTGACGCCAATCGGCCAGCCCTCACGAACCTTGAAGCCTGCAATCGACTTACGGGCATAAGTCACAACGACTTTCTGACCGGTGATCTTTTCCAGGTCGGCTACAGCGTGCTCGATGATTTTCTTGTCACCGATTGCTTCGCCCAGGCCCATGTTAAGGGTGATCTTGGTGATGCGCGGAACTTCCATCACGTTCGCGAGCTTAAGTTCTTCCTTAAGCTTCGGCGCGATTTCTTTCCGGTAAATCTCTTTTAGTCGTGCCATGGTCTTCTACCTAGCAGTGTTCAAGCATCAACCGCTTTTTGGGTCGACTTGAAGACACGAATTTTCTTACCGTCTTCAACTTTGAAACCAACGCGATCAGCCTTGCTGGTTTCGCCATTGAAAATGGCAACGTTAGAAGCGTGCAGAGGCGCTTCTTTCTCGATGATACCGCCCTGAACGCCCGACATCGGGTTCGGCTTGGTATGGCGCTTCACCAGGTTGATCCCACCAACGACCAAACGGTCGTCAGCGAGCACCTTCAGCACCTTGCCACGCTTACCTTTGTCTTTACCGGCGATCACGATGATCTCGTCGTCACGACGAATCTTTTGCATGTCGGATCTCCTTAGAGCACTTCAGGGGCGAGCGAGACGATCTTCATGAACTTCTCATTACGAAGCTCACGAGTCACTGGCCCAAAAATACGAGTGCCAATTGGCTCTTGCTTGTTGTTCAGCAGAACAGCAGCGTTGCCATCGAAGCGAATGATCGAGCCATCAGGGCGACGAACGCCGTGACGCGTGCGGACTACTACAGCAGTCATCACTTGGCCTTTCTTCACTTTACCGCGCGGAATTGCTTCCTTAACGGTCACCTTGATGATGTCGCCGATGCCAGCGTAACGACGGTGGGAACCGCCAAGCACCTTGATACACATAACGCGACGAGCACCGCTGTTGTCAGCGACGTCGAGCATGGATTGAGTCTGAATCATATAATTTCTCCGACCCTTAGCCCTTAGACTTCCACTGCGCGTTCGAGGATCTCAACCAGCGCCCAAGACTTAGTCTTGGCTACGGGACGCGTTTCACGAATGGAAACTTTGTCGCCGATCTTGCTCTGGTTGGTTTCGTCGTGCGCGTGCAGCTTGGTCGAACGCTTGACATATTTGCCGTAGATCGGGTGCTTAACGCGACGCTCGATCAATACGGTGATGGTCTTGTCCATCTTGTCGCTGACGACACGGCCGGTCAGCGTACGGACTGTTTTTTCGGCTTCAGCCATGATCACTTACCTGCCTGCTGGTTGAGCACAGTTTTCACACGAGCGATGTCGCGCTTAACTTGCGAGAGCAGGTGAGACTGCCCCAACTGGCCAGTTGCTTTCTGCATACGCAGATTGAACTGGTCGCGCAGCAGGCCGAGCAGTTGCTCGTTCAGCTGCTGTGCTGATTTTTCACGAAGTTCATTCGCCTTCATCACATCACCGTCCGCTTAACAAAAGTGGTGGCGAGCGGCAGCTTTGCAGCAGCCAGGGCAAAAGCCTCACGCGCCAACTCTTCGGAAACGCCTTCGATCTCATACAGGACTTTGCCTGGCTGGATCTGAGCTACCCAATATTCAACGCTACCCTTACCTTTACCCATCCGCACTTCGAGAGGCTTCTTGGTAACCGGCTTGTCCGGGAAAACGCGAATCCAGATTTTCCCGCCACGCTTAACGTGACGAGTCAGAGCACGACGAGCGGACTCAATCTGACGGGCGGTGAGACGACCGCGGGCAACAGACTTCAGCGCGAACTCGCCGAAGCTGACTTTGCTACCGCGCTGAGCCAGACCACGGTTGTGGCCGGTCATCTGCTTACGGAACTTCGTACGCTTTGGTTGCAACATTTGGCGTACCCCTTACTTAGCAGCTTTTTTACGAGGCGCAGGTGCTTGTGGTTTCAGTTCTTCTTTAAGGCCACCAATTACTTCGCCTTTGAAGATCCAAACCTTGACACCGATCACACCATAAGTGGTGTGCGCTTCGTACGTGGCATAGTCGATATCGGCACGCAGGGTGTGCAACGGCACACGACCTTCGCGATACCATTCGGTACGTGCAATTTCAGCACCGCCGAGACGACCGCTCACTTGGATTTTGATGCCCTTGGCACCAATACGCATGGCGTTCTGTACAGCGCGCTTCATAGCGCGACGGAACATCACACGACGCTCCAGCTGCTGAGCTACGCTCTGCGCAACCAGCATACCGTCGAGCTCCGGCTTACGGATCTCTTCGATATTGATGTGCACAGGCACACCCATTTGCTTGGTCAGGTCCTGACGCAGCTTCTCAACATCTTCACCTTTCTTACCGATAACGATACCGGGACGAGCAGTGTGGATGGTGATACGTGCAGTCTGAGCCGGGCGAGCAATGTCGATACGGCTTACGGACGCGCTTTTTAGTTTGTCTTGGAGATACTCACGCACCTTCAGATCAGCGAACAAATAGTCCGCATAAGTCCGACCGCTGGCGTACCAGACGGAGGTGTGCTCCTTGACGATTCCCAGGCGAATGCCAATGGGATGTACTTTCTGACCCATCTGATCGACTCCGTTACTTGTCCGCAACCTTGACAGTGATATGGCAAGACCGCTTGACGATGCGATCAGCGCGGCCTTTGGCACGCGGCATGATGCGCTTCAGCGAACGCCCTTCGTTGACGAAAACGGTGCTGACCTTCAAGTCATCAACGTCTGCGCCTTCGTTGTGCTCGGCGTTGGCTACAGCCGACTCCAGCACTTTCTTGATGATCTCGGCGGCTTTCTTACTGCTGAAAGCCAGGAGGTTGAGCGCTTCGCCCACCTTCTTCCCGCGGATCTGGTCGGCGACCAAGCGGGCTTTCTGGGCGGAGATGCGAGCGCCCGACAACTTAGCGGCTACTTCCATTTCCCTACCCCTTAACGCTTGGCTTTCTTGTCAGCCACGTGCCCACGATAGGTACGAGTGCCGGCAAATTCGCCCAGTTTGTGACCGACCATGTCTTCGTTCACCAGAACTGGGACATGTTGACGACCGTTATGTACAGCAATGGTCAGACCGACCATTTGCGGCAGGATCATGGAACGGCGCGACCAGGTTTTCACCGGCTTGCGATCGTTCTTTTCCACCGCCACTTCGATCTTCTTCAGTAGGTGAAGATCAATAAAAGGACCTTTTTTCAGAGAACGTGGCACTGTCGTATCCCTCTATTTACTTGCGACGACGGACGATCATGTTGTCGGTGCGTTTGTTACCACGAGTCTTCGCGCCCTTCGTCGGGAAGCCCCATGGAGACACCGGATGACGACCACCAGAGGTACGACCTTCACCACCACCGTGTGGGTGGTCAACCGGGTTCATGGCAACACCACGAACGGTTGGGCGAACGCCACGCCAGCGCTTAGCACCAGCTTTACCCAGCGAACGTAGGCTGTGCTCGGAGTTCGAGACTTCACCCAAGGTCGCACGGCATTCAGCCAGGACTTTACGCACTTCACCGGAACGCAGACGCAGGGTCACGTAGACACCTTCACGCGCAATCAGCTGAGCCGAAGCACCAGCGGAACGTGCGATTTGTGCGCCTTTACCCGGCTTCAACTCGATACCGTGCACCGTGCTACCAACTGGAATGTTACGCAGTTGCATGCTGTTGCCCGGCTTGATCGGAGCCATGATGCCCGCAATCAGCTGATCGCCAGCGCTCACGCCTTTAGGGGCGATGATGTAGCGACGCTCGCCATCTGCATAAAGCATCAGCGCGATGTGCGCAGTACGGTTTGGATCGTATTCAATACGCTCGACAGTGGCTGGAATGCCATCTTTGTCGTTGCGACGGAAATCGACCAGACGGTAATGCTGCTTGTGGCCACCACCGATATGACGGGTGGTAATACGACCATTGTTGTTACGACCGCCAGTCTTCGACTTCTTTTCAAGCAGCGGAGCGTAAGGAGCGCCTTTATGCAGCTCCTGATTGACCACCTTGACCACAAAACGGCGGCCAGGGGAAGTCGGTTTGCATTTAACGATTGCCATGATGCACCCCTTCCTTACTCAGCACTGCTGGCGAAATCGAGATCTTGGCCTGGCTCAAGCGAAATGATCGCTTTCTTCCAGTCGTTACGCTTGCCCAGACCACGAGCGGTGCGCTTAGTCTTACCGAGAACATTCACGGTATTGACAGCAGCAACGTTCACACTGAACAGGCTTTCGACGGCCTTCTTGATTTCCAGCTTGGTTGCATCAATTGCAACCTTGAAAACGAATTGGCTTTTTTTATCAGCCAGAAGTGTTGCCTTCTCGGAGATGTGCGGGCCAAGCAGCACTTTAAATACGCGTTCCTGGTTCATCCCAGCAGCTCCTCGAATTTCTTCACGGCAGATACGGTAACCAACACCTTCTCGTACGCGATCAGACTGACTGGATCGGAACCCTGCACATCGCGAACTTCAACGTGCGGCAGGTTACGTGCAGCCAGGTACAGATTTTCATCGATAGCATCGGACACGATCAGTACGTCGGTCAGGCCCATGCCATTCAACTTGTTCAGCAGATCTTTAGTCTTCGGCGCTTCAACACTGAAGTCCTCGACAACGATCATACGATCAGTGCGAACCAGCTCAGCAAGAATCGAGCGGATAGCCGCGCGATACATCTTCTTGTTCAGCTTTTGATCGTGATTCTGCGGACGAGCCGCGAAGGTCACACCACCGCCACGCCAGATCGGACCACGAGTGGTACCTGCACGAGCACGACCGGTACCCTTCTGACGCCATGGGCGCTTACCGCCACCGGATACGTCGGAACGAGTCTTCTGCTGCTTGCTGCCCTGACGGCCGCCGGCCATGTAGGCCACAACTGCTTGGTGAACCAGGGTCTCGTTGTATGCGCCGCCAAAAGTGGCTTCGGATACTTCGATTGCTTGAGCGCCATTTACATTTAATTGCATGTCAGCTTCCCCTTAACCGCGAGCCTTGGCTGCCGGACGGACAACCAGGTTGCCGCCAGTAGCGCCAGGAACGGCACCCTTGACCAGCAGCAGGTTGCGTTCAGCATCGACGCGCACTACTTCTAGGGACTGCACAGTCACGCGCTCAGCACCCATGTGACCGGACATTTTCTTGCCCTTGAATACGCGACCCGGAGTCTGGCACTGGCCAATGGAACCCGGAACACGGTGGGACACGGAGTTACCGTGAGTGTTGTCTTGGCCGCGGAAGTTCCAACGCTTGATGGTACCGGCAAAGCCTTTACCTTTGGACTGACCGGTGACATCCACCAGCTGACCAGCTTGGAATATTTCAGCGTTGATCAGATCACCTGCCTGGTACTCGCCTTCTTCAAGACGGAATTCCATAACAGTACGACCTGCCGCGACATTCGCCTTAGCGAAGTGACCGGCTTGCGCCTTGCTGACACGAGAAGCGCGACGCTCACCGACAGTGACTTGCACTGCACGATAGCCATCGGTCTCTTCAGTTTTAAACTGAGTGACGCGATTCGGTTCGATCTCAATGACCGTAACCGGAATGGAGACACCTTCTTCGGTGAAAATGCGGGTCATACCGCACTTACGTCCGACTGCACCAATAGTCATGTTGTAACCTCATGAGTGTACGGGGCTTTCACCCGCTATGGCCGCCCATTTCAGAGCGTTACACGACTAAAACCTAAAGCGGTCTTAGCCGAGGCTGATCTGCACTTCCACACCAGCCGCAAGATCAAGCTTCATCAGCGCGTCAACGGTTTTATCCGTTGGCTGGACGATGTCCAGAACACGCTTATGAGTACGGATCTCGAACTGATCACGCGCGTCTTTGTTGACGTGCGGTGAGGTCAGTACGGTGAACCGCTCTTTGCGGGTAGGCAGAGGAATAGGACCACGCACCTGAGCACCAGTACGTTTCGCGGTTTCCACGATTTCCTGGGTAGATTGATCGATCAGGCGATGGTCAAAAGCCTTCAACCGAATACGGATTTGTTGGTTTTGCATTTTGACCTCAGATTCCAAGCTGCTATTCCCAACGAGCGCAATACGCCCGTTAAAAGGAGGCGTGATTCTATAGACGCCCCTAGCAGGTGTCAACCCAATAAAAAAGCCCCCGCAAGCGGAGGCTTTTCTTAAATCATCACTTACGCGATGATTTTGGCTACGACGCCGGCGCCGACGGTACGACCACCTTCACGAATGGCGAAACGCAGACCTTCTTCCATTGCGATGGTCTTGATCAGAGTGACAGTCATCTGAATGTTGTCACCTGGCATTACCATTTCAACGCCTTCCGGCAGTTCGCAGTTACCAGTTACGTCAGTTGTACGGAAGTAGAACTGAGGACGGTAGCCTTTGAAGAACGGAGTGTGACGACCGCCTTCTTCTTTGCTCAACACATACACTTCTGCAGTGAAGGTGGTGTGCGGCTTAACCGAACCTGGCTTGACTAGAACCTGGCCACGCTCAACGTCGTCACGCTTGGTGCCACGCAGCAAAACACCGCAGTTCTCACCAGCACGACCTTCGTCGAGCAGCTTGCGGAACATTTCAACACCAGTACAGGTGGTGACGGTGGTGTCACGCAGACCAACGATTTCCAGCGGATCTTGAACGCGAACAATGCCACGCTCGATACGGCCAGTCACAACGGTACCACGACCCGAAATCGAGAATACGTCTTCGATTGGCATCAGGAATGGCTTGTCGGTCAGACGAACTGGCTCTGGGATGTAGCTGTCCAGAGTTTCAACCAGTTTACGAACGGCAGTGGTGCCCATTTCGTTGTCGTCTTTACCTTCCAGCGCCATACGCGCGGAACCGATGATGATCGGAGTGTCATCACCCGGGAAATCGTAAGTGCTGAGCAGGTCGCGCACTTCCATTTCCACCAGCTCCAACAGCTCAGCGTCGTCTACCAGGTCAGCCTTGTTCAGGAAGACCACGATGTACGGAACGCCAACCTGACGGGACAGCAGGATGTGCTCACGGGTTTGCGGCATCGGACCATCAGCGGCCGAGCAAACCAGGATAGCGCCGTCCATCTGCGCAGCACCGGTGATCATGTTCTTCACATAGTCAGCGTGACCTGGGCAGTCAACGTGAGCGTAGTGACGGATGTTCGAGTTGTACTCAACGTGCGCGGTGTTGATGGTGATACCACGAGCTTTTTCTTCTGGCGCGCTGTCGATCTTGTCGAAGTCAACAACAGCCGAACCGAAAACCTCGGAGCAAACACGGGTCAACGCTGCAGTCAGCGTGGTTTTACCATGGTCAACGTGACCGATAGTGCCAACGTTGACGTGCGGTAGGGAACGATCAAATTTTTCTTTAGCCACGACAATTAACTCCTTGCCTAAAGGGCTGAATCAGCCTTGTTTTTTGGTTACAGATTCGACGATGTGCGACGGAGCTGTATTGTATTTTTTGAATTCCATAGAGTAGCTTGCGCGACCCTGAGACATGGAACGAACGTCGGTTGCATAACCGAACATCTCACCCAGCGGAACTTCGGCACGAATAACCTTACCGGAGACCGTGTCTTCCATACCCAAGATCATGCCGCGACGGCGGTTAAGGTCGCCCATCACGTCACCCATATAGTCTTCAGGGGTAACAACTTCTACCGCCATGATCGGCTCGAGCAATTCACCGCCACCCTTCTGGGCCAGCTGCTTGGTTGCCATCGAAGCCGCCACCTTGAACGCCATCTCGTTAGAGTCGACGTCATGGTAAGAACCATCGAACACGGTAGCCTTCAGGCCGATCAGCGGATAGCCGGCAACAACGCCGTTCTTCATCTGCTCTTCGATACCCTTCTGGATAGCCGGGATGTATTCCTTAGGAATCACACCACCCACAACCTCGTTGACGAACTGCAGACCTTCCTGGCCTTCATCGGCAGGCGAGAAGCGCACCCAGCAATGACCAAACTGACCACGACCGCCGGACTGACGAACGAACTTGCCTTCGATTTCGCAGTTCTTCGTGATGCGCTCACGATAGGAAACCTGAGGCTTACCGATGTTGGCTTCGACGTTGAACTCGCGGCGCATGCGGTCGACCAGGATATCCAGGTGCAACTCACCCATGCCGGAGATGATCGTTTGACCTGTCTCTTCATCGGTTTTGACGCGGAAAGATGGATCTTCCTGAGCAAGCTTGCCCAGTGCGATACCCATTTTTTCCTGGTCATCCTTGGTCTTAGGCTCTACGGCAACCGAAATAACCGGCTCCGGGAAGTCCATGCGAACCAGGATGATTGGCTTGTCAGCGTTGCACAAAGTCTCACCGGTGGTGACGTCCTTCATGCCGATCAACGCCGCGATGTCACCAGCGCGAACTTCTTTGATCTCTTCACGGGCGTTTGCGTGCATTTGCACCATACGACCCACACGCTCTTTCTTGCCCTTAACCGAGTTGATCACGCCGTCACCGGAGTTCAACACGCCCGAGTAAACACGGACGAAGGTCAAAGTACCCACGAATGGGTCAGTAGCGATCTTGAACGCCAGCGCCGAGAACGGCTCGTCGTCGGTAGCATGACGCTCCAACTCGATAGTCTCGTCATCCGGGTCAGTACCCTTGATGGCTGGAATATCGCTAGGCGCAGGCAGGAAGTCGATAACAGCGTCGAGAACCAGAGGAACACCCTTGTTCTTGAACGAAGAACCGCAAACAGCCAGAACGATTTCACCAGCGATAGTACGCTGACGTAGAGCGCCCTTGATTTCCGCGATGGTGAGCTCTTCACCCTCGAGGTACTTGTTCATCAGTTCTTCATTGGCTTCGGCCGCAGCCTCAACCATGTTGCTGCGCCACTTCTCAGCGTCTGCCAACAGCTCAGCCGGGATATCCTTGCGAACAGGGACGGTACCCTTGTTAGCGTCGTCCCAGTAAACAGCCTGCATGTTGATCAGATCGATCTGGCCCTGGAAGTTGTCCTCAGAACCGATAGCCAGCTGGATCGGCACTGGGGTGTGACCCAGACGCTTTTTGATCTGCTCAACTACACGCAGGAAGTCAGCACCGGCACGGTCCATCTTGTTTACGTAAACAAGACGCGGAACGCCGTATTTGTTGGCCTGACGCCATACGGTTTCCGACTGAGGCTCAACGCCCGAAGTACCGCAGAACACAACGACAGCACCGTCGAGTACACGCAGCGAACGCTCAACTTCAATGGTGAAGTCTACGTGGCCAGGGGTATCGATGACGTTGAAGCGATGCTCGTCTTTGTACTGCTTCTCGGAACCTTTCCAGAAGGCGGTGATAGCAGCAGAAGTAATGGTAATACCACGCTCCTGCTCCTGCACCATCCAGTCTGTGGTCGCGGCGCCATCATGCACCTCGCCCATTTTGTGGCTTTTGCCTGTATAGAACAGGACACGCTCTGTAGTAGTGGTCTTACCGGCGTCCACGTGGGCGCAGATACCAATATTACGGTAGCGGCTAATCGGGGTAATACGAGCCATAAAGCCCTCGCAAATTTAGAAGCGCAAAAATTAGAAGCGGTAGTGCGAGAAAGCCTTGTTGGCCTCAGCCATACGGTGCACGTCTTCACGCTTCTTAACTGCAGCACCTTTGCCTTCAGCGGCATCCAGCAACTCGCCAGCCAAGCGCAGAGCCATAGACTTCTCGCCACGCTTACGGGCGTAATCTACCAACCAACGCATGGCAAGCGCATTACGACGGGACGGACGAACTTCGACCGGAACCTGGTAAGTAGCACCGCCTACACGGCGCGACTTCACTTCGACCAGCGGAGCGATGGCGTCGAGAGCTTTCTCGAAGATTTCCAGGGGATCGCTGTTCTTACGCTCTTTAACCTTGTCCAAGGCGCCATAAACGATACGCTCGGCAACGGCTTTCTTACCGCTTTCCATCACGTGGTTCATGAACTTGGCCAGGATTTGGCTTCCGTACTTTGGATCATCAAGCACTTCGCGCTTGGCTGCTACACGACGTCTTGGCATTTGATAAGCCCTCAAACGGTCTTCAGGTTAGCCCGGGACTGCATCCGCTAAGGATGGATGCCCGACCTTACTCTTATCGACTCAGAAAAATAGAAACTCGTTTTTCAGTACAAGCACCGATTACTTCGGACGCTTGGTACCGTACTTCGAACGACCCTGCTTACGGTCTTTAACGCCGGAGGTATCCAGCGAACCGCGCACGGTGTGGTAACGAACACCTGGCAAGTCTTTTACACGACCGCCACGGATCAGTACGACGCTGTGCTCTTGCAGGTTGTGACCTTCACCACCGATGTACGAGGAAACCTCGAAACCGTTGGTCAGGCGCACACGGCATACTTTACGCAGTGCCGAGTTAGGTTTTTTCGGCGTAGTGGTATACACGCGAGTGCACACACCACGACGCTGCGGGCAGTTCTGCAGCGCAGGCACGTCGGATTTCTCGACGATACGCTTACGCGGCTGACGTACCAGCTGGTTGATAGTTGCCATCTTAAGCTCCACTGTTGTCTTGCGACGCTATTACCCTACTAAACAAAATGGCAGAGCACGTGCCCTGCCAAATTTAGGGGTGCATGAGTCTAATGAGACTCACCGCCCCAGTCAAGACAAAGCCCCGCTACCGAAGTAGCAGGGCTTTGTACTTAATTGCCGCTAAAGTTCAGCGCTTCGGTCAGTGCAGCTTCCACTTCACTGGCGCTAACCCGGACCGGCTTGTCAGCTTCACGCTTGCGCTTGCGCTCAGCGTGGTAAGCCAGACCGGTACCGGCTGGGATCAGACGACCCACAACCACGTTTTCTTTCAGGCCACGCAAGTAATCGCGCTTGCCAGTAACCGCTGCCTCGGTAAGAACCCGAGTGGTTTCCTGGAAGGAGGCCGCCGAGATAAACGACTCGGTGGACAACGACGCCTTGGTGATACCCAACAGCACGCGGTTGTACTTGGCGATGAACTTGTCTTCTGCTGCCAGACGCTCGTTCTCACCCAGTACCGCGGTCAACTCCATCTGGTCGCCCTTGATGAAGGTCGAATCGCCCGACTCAGCCACTTCAACCTTGCGCAGCATCTGGCGCAGGATGGTTTCGATGTGCTTGTCGTTGATCTTCACGCCCTGCAGGCGGTACACGTCCTGGATCTCGTTGACGATGTACTTGGCCAGCGCGCTGACACCCAGCAAACGCAGGATATCGTGCGGATCGCTTGGACCGTCGGAGATCACTTCACCCTTGTTGACCTGTTCACCTTCGAACACGTTCAGGTGACGCCACTTCGGAATCAGCTCTTCGTACGGATCGCTACCGTCGTTCGGGGTAATGACCAGACGGCGCTTGCCTTTGGTCTCTTTACCGAACGCGATGGTGCCGCTGATTTCAGCCAGAATCGAGGCTTCTTTCGGACGACGCGCTTCGAACAAGTCGGCAACGCGCGGCAGACCACCGGTGATGTCACGGGTCTTAGACGTTTCTTGCGGGATACGCGCGATAACATCACCGATCGCGATCTTCGCACCGTTCGCCACACCCACCAGGGCGTTAGCCGGCAGGAAGTACTGAGCCATTACGTCGGTACCTGGCAGCAGTAGATCCTTGCCATCTTCGCCAACCATCTTCACAGCAGGACGGATGTCCTTGCCGGCAGCCGGACGATCTTTCGGATCGAGGACTTCGATGTTGGTCAAACCGGTCAATTCGTCGGTCTGACGCTTGATGGTGATACCTTCTTCCATGCCCACGTAGGTCACGATACCTTTCATTTCGGTAACGATCGGGTGGGTGTGCGGGTCCCACTTGGCGACGATGGCGCCAGCGTCAACCTTGTCACCTTCCTTCACGGAGATAACAGCACCGTACGGCAGCTTGTAGCGCTCACGCTCACGACCGAACTCGTCGGCAATTGCCAGCTCGCCGGAGCGGGAAACCGCCACCAGGTTGCCGTCGACACGCTCAACGTGTTTCAGGTTGTGCAGACGAATTGCACCGCCGTTCTTCACTTGTACGCTGTCAGCAGCCGAGGTCCGGCTAGCCGCACCACCGATGTGGAACGTACGCATGGTCAGCTGGGTACCCGGCTCACCGATCGACTGGGCAGCGATAACACCCACTGCTTCACCGATGTTGATCTGGTGACCACGAGCCAGGTCGCGACCGTAGCACTTAGCGCAGATGCCGTAGCGGGTTTCACAGCTGATCGGCGAACGTACGATCACTTCGTCGATGCTGTTCAGCTCGATGAATTCAACCCACTGCTCGTCAACCAGCGTACCGGCTGGAACGATGACTTCCTCGGTGCCTGGCTTGAACACGTCACGGGCGATGACTCGACCCAGTACGCGCTCACCCAACGGCTCTACAACGTCGCCGCCTTCAATGTGCGGCGTCATCAGCAGACCGTGCTCGGTGCCGCAATCGATTGCGGTTACTACCAGATCCTGCGCCACGTCTACCAGACGACGAGTCAGGTAACCGGAGTTAGCGGTTTTCAACGCGGTATCCGCAAGACCCTTACGAGCACCGTGCGTCGAGATGAAGTACTGCAGAACCGACAGACCCTCGCGGAAGTTCGCGGTGATCGGCGTTTCGATGATCGAGCCGTCCGGCTTGGCCATCAGACCACGCATACCAGCGAGCTGACGGATCTGCGCAGCAGAACCCCGCGCACCGGAGTCGGCCATCATGTACATCGAGTTGAACGACTCTTGCTCAACGGTATTGCCGTCGCGATCAACCACTTTCTCTTTCGAGAGGTTGGCCATCATCGCTTTGGAGACTTCATCGTTGGCCTTGGACCAAAGGTCGATCACTTTGTTGTACTTCTCGCCCTGGGTTACCAGGCCGGAGGCGTACTGCGATTCGATCTCTTTAACTTCCTCGGTGGCGGCGTCAATGATGCGCGCCTTCTCATCCGGGATAACGAAGTCGTTCACACCAATCGACACACCGGAGATGGTCGAGTAGGCGAAACCGGTGTACATCAACTGGTCAGCGAAGATAACGGTGTCTTTCAAGCCAACGGTGCGGTAGCACTGGTTGATCAGCTTGGAGATTGCCTTCTTCTTCATCGGGTGGTTGACCACGTCATACGACAGGCCAGCCGGCACAATCTGGAACAACAACGCACGGCCGACAGTGGTGTCGACGATACGAGTGTTCTTGGTGATGCTGCCGTCGCGATCTTTGATCACTTCATTGATGCGCACTTTAACGCGAGCATGCAACGAGGCTTCGCCGCCGCGGAATACCCGGTCAACTTCCTGTAGGTCAGCGAATACGCGGCCTTCGCCTTTGGCGTTGATCGCTTCGCGGGTCATGTAGTACAGACCCAATACCACGTCCTGGGACGGTACGATGATCGGCTCACCGTTGGCAGGCGACAGGATGTTGTTGGTCGACATCATCAGCGCGCGCGCTTCCAGCTGGGCTTCCAGCGTCAGCGGTACGTGCACGGCCATCTGGTCACCGTCGAAGTCGGCGTTGTACGCGGCGCAGACCAGCGGGTGCAGTTGAATTGCTTTACCTTCGATCAGAACCGGTTCAAACGCCTGGATGCCCAGACGGTGAAGGGTTGGCGCACGGTTGAGCAGCACTGGGTGTTCGCGAATCACCTCGGCGAGAACGTCCCACACCTCTGGCAGTTCGCGCTCGACCATTTTCTTGGCGGCTTTGATGGTGGTCGCAAGGCCACGCATTTCCAGCTTGCCGAAAATGAACGGCTTGAACAGCTCGAGGGCCATCTTCTTCGGCAGACCGCACTGGTGCAGACGCAGAGTCGGGCCTACGGTAATTACCGAACGACCGGAGTAGTCCACGCGCTTACCGAGCAAGTTCTGACGGAAACGACCTTGCTTACCCTTGATCATGTCAGCCAAGGATTTCAGCGGACGCTTGTTCGAGCCAGTGATGGCGCGACCACGACGGCCGTTGTCGAGCAGGGCGTCGACCGCTTCTTGCAGCATGCGCTTTTCGTTGC
The DNA here is from genome assembly GCF_034653255.1 of Pseudomonas spirodelae. Taxonomy (NCBI): domain Bacteria; kingdom Pseudomonadati; phylum Pseudomonadota; class Gammaproteobacteria; order Pseudomonadales; family Pseudomonadaceae; genus Pseudomonas; species Pseudomonas spirodelae. The sequence goes on from NZ_JAYEET010000041.1 coordinate 32,988, forward strand.
GCACGATGATGTCCGGCGCGGACAGATCCAGCAGGCGCTTCAAGCGGTTGTTACGGTTGATCACGCGGCGATACAGATCGTTGAGATCCGAGGTCGCGAAGCGGCCACCGTCCAGTGGAACCAGTGGACGCAGGTCTGGCGGCAGAACCGGCAGAACGGTCAACACCATCCACTCAGGCAGGTTACCGGAACCGAGGAAGGCTTCCATCAGCTTCAGACGCTTGGACAGCTTCTTGATCTTGGTTTCCGAGTTGGTTTGCGGAATCTCTTCGCGCAGACGGCCAATCTCGTGCTCCAGGTCGATCGCGTGCAGCAGTTCGCGAACGGCTTCAGCACCCATGCGGGCGTCGAAGTCATCACCGAACTCTTCGAGGGCTTCGAAGTACTGCTCGTCGTTCAGCAGCTGGCCTTTTTCAAGGGTGGTCATGCCCGGATCGATAACGACATAGCTCTCGAAGTAGAGAACGCGTTCGATATCACGCAGGGTCATGTCCATCAGCAAACCGATACGGCTTGGCAGCGACTTGAGGAACCAGATGTGGGCAACCGGCGAAGCCAGTTCGATGTGCGCCATGCGCTCACGACGAACCTTGGCCAGGGCCACTTCAACGCCGCACTTCTCGCAGATTACGCCGCGATGCTTCAAGCGCTTGTACTTACCGCACAGGCACTCGTAATCCTTTACTGGGCCAAAGATCTTGGCGCAGAACAGGCCGTCACGCTCAGGCTTGAACGTACGGTAGTTGATGGTTTCCGGCTTTTTAACTTCACCGAACGACCACGAACGGATCATCTCAGGCGACGCCAACGCAATACGGATTGCGTCGAACTCTTCGACTTGACCCTGGTTTTTCAGCAAATTCAGTAGGTCTTTCAAGGCCTTTCCTCCTGGCGGAGCAGAGAACGGGCTATACAGCCACGCTCTCGATTCGCGTCACGTGTTATTCGGTTTCCAGATCGATGTCGATACCCAGCGAACGGATCTCTTTGATCAGTACGTTGAAGGACTCGGGCATGCCCGGCTCCATACGGTGATCACCGTCCACGATGTTTTTGTACATCTTGGTACGGCCGTTCACGTCGTCCGACTTCACGGTCAGCATTTCCTGCAGGGTGTAGGCGGCGCCATAGGCTTCCAATGCCCAGACCTCCATCTCCCCGAAGCGCTGACCACCGAACTGCGCCTTACCACCCAGCGGCTGCTGAGTAACCAGGCTGTAGGAACCCGTGGAACGCGCGTGCATCTTGTCGTCCACCAGGTGGTTCAGTTTCAGCATGTACATGTAGCCAACGGTGGTCGGACGCTCGAACAAGTTGCCGGTACGACCGTCAACCAGCTGCATCTGACCGCTCTCTGGCAGATCTGCCAGCTTGAGCATGGCCTTGATCTCAGTTTCCTTGGCGCCGTCAAACACCGGCGTGGCCATCGGCACACCGCCTTTGAGGTTGTGCGCCAGACGCAGGATTTCCTGATCACTCAGTTCATCCAGGCTTTCCTGACGACCGCCAATCTCGTTGTAGATCTGCTGCATAAACTTACGCAGCTCGGCGACCTTGCGCTGCTCTTCGAGCATGCGGTTGATCTTCTCGCCCAGGCCTTTAGCCGCGAGGCCAAGGTGAGTTTCGAGGATCTGCCCAACGTTCATACGCGACGGTACGCCCAGCGGGTTGAGAACGATGTCGACCGGCGTACCGTTGACGTCGTGCGGCATGTCTTCAACCGGCATGATCACCGAGACCACACCCTTGTTACCGTGACGACCAGCCATCTTGTCACCCGGCTGGATGCGACGACGGATAGCCAGGTAAACCTTGACGATCTTCAGTACGCCTGGTGCCAGGTCATCGCCCTGCTGCAGCTTGCGCTTCTTGTCTTCGAACTTGTCGTCGAGCAAGTGACGGCGGTCGGAGATATAGGCCTGAGCCTTTTCCAACTGCTCGTTCAGCGCATCATCAGCCATACGCAGTTTGAACCACTGGCCGTGCTCGAGGCCGTCGAGGAACTCGTCGGTGACTTCTGCGCCCTTCTTCAGGCCAGCGCCGCCTTCGGCTTTCTTACCCACCAGAGCAGAACGCAGACGCTCGAAGGTGGCACCTTCAACGATGCGGAACTCTTCATTGAGGTCCTTACGGATCTCATCGAGCTGGCTCTTCTCGATCGACAGGGCGCGCGCATCACGCTCAACGCCGTCGCGGGTGAAGACCTGCACGTCGATAACGGTACCTTTGGTGCCAGTCGGCACACGCAGGGAGGTGTCTTTAACGTCAGACGCCTTCTCACCGAAGATCGCACGCAACAGCTTCTCTTCTGGGGTCAGCTGGGTTTCGCCTTTCGGCGTCACTTTACCTACCAGAATGTCGCCAGGGCCGACTTCAGCACCGACATACACGATGCCTGCTTCGTCCAGCTTGTTCAGTGCGGACTCACCAACGTTCGGGATGTCGGAAGTGATTTCTTCCGAACCAAGCTTGGTATCACGCGCCACACAGGTCAGTTCCTGAATGTGGATGGTGGTGAAACGATCTTCTTGCACCACGCGCTCAGAGAGGCAGATGGAGTCTTCGAAGTTGTAACCGTTCCACGGCATGAACGCGACGCGCATGTTCTGACCCAGAGCCAGTTCACCCATATCGGTGGACGGGCCGTCGGCCAGGATGTCGCTGCGCTCAACCTTGTCACCTTTGCTCACCAGCGGACGCTGGTTGATGCAGGTGTTTTGGTTGGAACGGGTGTATTTGGTCAGGTTGTAGATGTCGACACCGGCTTCGCCAGTTTCAACTTCGTCGTCATTGACGCGAACTACCACACGGCTGGCATCAACCGAATCAATCACACCGCCACGACGTGCCACGACGCAAACGCCGGAGTCACGCGCTACGTTGCGCTCCATACCGGTACCTACCAGCGGCTTGTCAGCACGCAGTGTCGGTACAGCTTGGCGCTGCATGTTCGAACCCATCAACGCACGGTTGGCGTCGTCGTGCTCGAGGAACGGAATCAACGAAGCAGCAACCGAAACTACCTGCTTGGGCGATACGTCCATCAGGGTGACGTCTTCAGGCGCTTTAACGGTGAATTCGTTGAGGTGACGTACGGCCACCAACTCATCAACCAGCTGACCGCTGTCGTTCATGGTCGCCGAAGCCTGGGCGATCACGTGATCGGCCTCTTCAATGGCGGACAGGAAGACGATTTCGTCAGTCACCAGGGTGTCTTTCACCACACGGTACGGGCTCTCAAGAAAGCCGTACTGGTTGGTGCGCGCATAGGCTGCCAACGAGTTGATCAGACCAATGTTCGGACCTTCAGGCGTCTCGATCGGGCACACGCGGCCGTAATGAGTCGGGTGTACGTCACGGACTTCGAAGCCAGCACGCTCACGTGTCAGACCGCCCGGGCCAAGAGCCGAAACACGGCGCTTGTGGGTGATTTCGGAGAGCGGGTTGTTCTGGTCCATAAACTGCGAAAGCTGGCTGGAACCGAAGAACTCTTTAACGGCAGCCGCGACCGGCTTGGCGTTGATCAGGTCCTGCGGCATCAAGCCTTCGCTTTCAGCCATCGACAGACGCTCTTTGACCGCACGCTCTACACGTACCAGGCCAACGCGGAACTGGTTCTCGGCCATCTCGCCAACGCAGCGAACACGACGGTTACCCAGGTGGTCGATGTCATCGACGATGCCTTTGCCGTTACGGATATCGACCAGGGTCTTGAGGACCGCAACGATATCTTCTTTGCTCAGCACGCCCGAACCTTCGATCTCGGTACGACCGATACGACGATTGAACTTCATCCGACCTACAGCCGACAGATCGTAACGCTCTGGGCTGAAGAACAGGTTGTTGAACAGGGTCTCGGCTGCATCCTTGGTTGGCGGCTCGCCAGGACGCATCATGCGGTAAATCTCGACCAGCGCTTCCAACTGATTGGTGGTGCTGTCGATCTTCAAGGTATCGGAGATGAACGGACCGCAATCGATGTCGTTGGTGTACAGCGTTTCGATGCGTACAACCTGAGCCTTAACCACATGGGCCAGGATCTCGACGCTCAATTCGGTGTTGCACTCAGCGATGATTTCGCCGGTAGCCGGATGCACGATAGCCTTAGCCGAGGTACGACCGATCAGGTAATCAATCGGTACTTGCAGCTCGGTAATACCTGCCTTATCCAACTGGTTAATGTGGCGCGCGGTAATCCGACGGCCTTGCTCAACGATGACCTTGCCTTTGTCGTCCAGGATATCCAAGACAGCAATCTCACCGCGCAGGCGATGCGGGACCAATTCCAGGTTGAGGGTTTCGCCCTTAACGTGGAACACGTTGGTCGCATAGAACGCGTCCAGCACTTCTTCTGTGCTGTAGCCCAGTGCACGCAACAGCACGGAAGCTGGGAGCTTGCGACGACGGTCGATACGCACGAACACGGCGTCCTTCGGATCGAACTCAAAGTCCAACCAGGAGCCGCGGTAAGGAATGATGCGCGCCGAGTACAGCAGCTTGCCCGAGCTGTGCGTCTTACCACGGTCGTGGTCGAAGAACACGCCTGGGGAACGGTGCAGCTGGGAAACGATAACGCGCTCGGTACCGTTAATAACAAAGGTACCGTTCTCGGTCATGAGCGGAATTTCGCCCATGTACACTTCTTGTTCTTTGATGTCCTTGATCGCTTTATTCGACGACTCTTTGTCGAAAATGATCAGACGGACTTTGACTCGCAACGGCACGGCGTAGGTTACGCCACGCAGCGTACATTCCTTGACATCAAAAGCCGGCTCGCCCAGGCGATAACCGACATACTCCAGAGCAGCATTGCCGGAATAGCTGATGATCGGGAAAACAGACTTGAAGGCCGCATGCAGGCCAATGTCGCGGAACTGGTCCTTGGTCGCTCCTGCCTGCAGGAATTCGCGATACGAATCCAGCTGGATGGCCAGGAGATAAGGCACATCCATGACATCCGGCAACTTGCTAAAGTCCTTGCGGATACGTTTTTTCTCAGTATATGAGTAAGCCATCAGCGTTCCCCAGCTTGGTCACCTGCTTATTTGGCCCCTCCGACGGGAGTTGCCAGAAACTCTTGCAAACCCTAAGTTTGCGCCGCCACTTCGGGCGGGGTTTTCACGCCCCAGGCCAGCCTACGATTAGCCGACCTAGAACGGAAAAAGGCCGGTGGCAAAAGCCACCAGCCATCAGCCTTACGCGAGTCGCTCGGGCTGTAGACGCAAGGTCGTCGCTTACTTGAGCTCGACTTTGGCGCCAGCTTCTTCCAAGGTAGCCTTGGCTTTGTCAGCTGCGTCTTTCGCAACAGCTTCCAGAACCATGGCAGGAGCGCCGTCAACAACAGCCTTGGCTTCTTTCAGGCCCAGACCGGTCAGCTCACGAACTGCCTTGATCACGTTTACTTTCTTCTCGCCGGCTTCAAGCAACATCACGTTGAATTCGGTTTGCTCTTCAACAACAGCGGCAGCAGCAGCTGGGCCAGCAGAGGCAACAGCAGCGGTAACGCCGAAGGTTTCTTCCATTGCTTTGATCAGCTCAACAACTTCCAGAACAGTTTTCTGGCCGATTGCTTCGATGATTTGCTCGTTAGTCAGAGACATGACTTTAAATCCTGTATTGGGGTGACAGCCTACGCAGCCATCAAATTAAACATATGATTTTGAAAGAGCTGACGATGCCTTAGGCAGCAGCAGCTTCTTTCTGGTCGCGAATGGCCGCCAGAGTACGAGCCAGCTTGCTGGTAGCGCCTTGAATCACGCTCATCAGCTTCGCAATGGCTTCGTCGCGAGTTGGCAGCGAAGCCAACACGTCGATCTCGTTTGCTGCGAGGAACTTGCCCTCAAACGCAGCTGCCTTAATCTCGAACTTATCCTGACCCTTTGCGAACTCTTTGAAAATACGAGCAGCAGCGCCCGGATGTTCCTTGGAGAATGCAATCAGGGTCGGGCCTTTGAACACGTCATTGAGGACAGCATAATCAGTGCCCTCAACAGCGCGCTTGAGCAGGGTATTACGTACAACACGCACGTATACACCAGCCTCGCGGGCCTCTTTACGGAGTCCGGTCATAGCGCTTACAGTCACACCGCGGGCATCAACCACAACAGCGGACAGAGCGACTTTGGCAGCCTCGTTGACTTCAGCGACGATGGCCTTCTTGTCTTCGAGTTTAATTGCCACGGGTTTAACTCCTGCTTGTTACCGTTTCATCTGGCCGAAGCCCGATGTCGTTTTGGTGTCTGATTCGGTAAGGAACCGGGAGCACCATCTGCGTAGGCTTTAAGTTTAAGACTTGCGCCACCTACGGTCTTGGATAGCCCCCGCAAAGCAGGGACCCCAAAATGTCGAAACGGCGCAATCACTCGCGCCACCTCTATGTGTTACGCGTCCAGCGAGCCTTGATCAATGATCAAACCTGGGCCCATAGTGGTGCTCAGGGTTACGCGCTTAACGTAGATACCTTTCGAAGTCGATGGCTTCAGACGCTTAAGGTCAGAAATCAGCGCTTCAACGTTCTGCTTGAGCTTCTCAGCGTCAAAGCCAACCTTGCCAACAGAACCGTGGATGATGCCGTTCTTGTCAGTACGGAAACGCACTTGACCAGCCTTAGCATTCTTCACCGCAGTCGCAACGTCAGGGGTAACGGTACCGACTTTCGGGTTTGGCATCAGACCGCGCGGGCCAAGCACTTGACCCAGCTGACCAACAACGCGCATTGCATCCGGGGAAGCAATTACTACGTCATAGTTCAGGTCGCCGCCTTTCATTTCGGCAGCCAGATCGTCCATACCTACGCGGTCAGCGCCGGCAGCCAGAGCGGCTTCAGCAGCTGGGCCCTGGGTGAACACGGCAACGCGAACGCTTTTGCCCGAGCCATTCGGCAGCACAGTAGCGCCACGAACAACCTGGTCAGATTTACGCGGATCAACGCCAAGGTTGACGGCAATATCTACCGACTCAGAGAACTTGACGGCCGACAGCTCAGCCAGCAGAGCAGCAGCTTCAACAAAGTTATAAGCCTTACCAGCTTCAACTTTCTCAGCGATTGCCTTTTGACGCTTAGTCAACTTAGCCATTACACACCCTCCACGTTGAGGCCCATGCTGCGAGCGGAGCCGGCGATAGTACGCACAGCCGCGTCCATATCAGCGGCAGTTAGATCAGACTGCTTAGTCTTGGCGATCTCTTCCAGCTGAGCACGAGTCACAGTGCCGACCTTAACGGTGTTCGGACGAGCCGAACCGCTAGTCAGACCAGCAGCCTTCTTCAACAGAACGGCAGCCGGGGTGCTTTTGGTTTCAAAGGTGAAGCTACGGTCGCTATATACAGTGATGATCACTGGAGTCGGCAGGCCTGGCTCGATACCCTGAGTACGGGCATTGAACGCCTTACAGAACTCCATGATATTCACGCCGTGCTGACCCAGAGCTGGACCGACGGGTGGCGACGGGTTGGCTTGCGCAGCCTTTACTTGCAGCTTGATATAAGCCGTAATTTTCTTAGCCATGAGCTACTCCAATATTGGGTTCTAACGCCTTGCGGCTCCCCAGTTATTACCTGTTTATCCCAGTGACGACAAAACCCCGCAGCCCAAGGCTGCGGGGTAAGGGATGCTTATTTCAGTTACGCCTTTTCGACCTGACTGAACTCCAGCTCTACCGGGGTAGAGCGACCAAAAATAGTCACAGCTACCTGGATACGGCTTTTCTCGTAATTAACTTCTTCAACAACACCACTGAAATCGGCAAACGGACCATCGGTCACGCGCACCATCTCACCCGGCTCGAACAATGTCTTAGGCTTCGGCTTATCGCCACTATCAGCCACGCGACGCAAGATAGCCTCAGCTTCTTTCTCAGTGATTGGCGCCGGCTTATCAGCGGTACCGCCAATGAAACCCATGACGCGAGGCGTGTTCTTGATCAAATGCCAAGTCGCCTCACTCATTTCCATCTGCACCAGGACATAACCTGGAAAAAACTTACGCTCGCTCTTGCGCTTCTGACCATTCCGCATCTCGACTACTTCTTCAGTAGGGACCAGAATTTCGCCAAAAACATCTTCCATACCAGCGAGCTTCACACGCTCGACCAACGAGCGCATCACATGCTTCTCGTAACCCGAGTAAGCATGCACAACGTACCAACGCTTAGCCACGGGACACCTTTAACCGACAATCAACGAAACAAGCCAACCAAGCAGGGAATCAAGCCCCCACAACATCAACGCCATAACCAGAACAACAGCCACAACAATCAATGTTGTCTGCGTGGTTTCCTGACGAGTAGGCCAAACGACCTTGCGAATTTCAACGCGCGCTTCTTTTGCCAGCACCCAAAAGGCTTGGCCTTTTGATGTCTGCAAAGCAATCACACCAGCACCCGCGGCAACCACCAGCAGCGCCAGAACACGATACAAGATAGGCTCAGCAGAGAAATACTGATTACCGACCACACCTGCAATCACTAGAGCAGCGACAACGAGCCACTTCACTAGATCAAAGCGCGAGTCTTTGGCTTCAGCCTTAACATTCATCTACTAGTATCCTGTAAAAAGACGCGCCAAATTCAATTGAATATGGCAGGTCAGGAGGGAATCGAACCCCCAACCTACGGTTTTGGAGACCGTCGCTCTGCCAATTGAGCTACTGACCTAAAAACTGAATCAGGCCGACCATTATGCCGGCCTGACTAAAACAGATCAATCGATTAAGCGATGATCTTTGCTACGACGCCAGCGCCGACGGTACGACCGCCTTCACGAATGGCGAAACGCAGACCTTCTTCCATTGCGATGGTTTTGATCAGCGTGACTGTCATCTGCACATTGTCACCCGGCATTACCATCTCAACACCTTCCGGCAATTCGCAGTTACCCGTCACGTCAGTTGTACGGAAGTAGAACTGAGGACGATAACCCTTGAAGAAGGGAGTATGACGACCACCTTCCTCCTTACCCAACACATACACTTCAGCAGTGAAGGTAGTGTGCGGCTTAACAGAACCTGGCTTAACCAGAACCTGACCACGCTCAACGTCGTCACGCTTGGTACCACGAAGCAGTACACCACAGTTCTCACCAGCACGACCTTCGTCAAGCAGCTTCCGGAACATCTCAACACCCGTACAGGTAGTCTTGATAGTGTCACGCAGACCAACGATCTCAATTTCCTCCTGGATCTTGACAATACCGCGCTCGATACGACCAGTCACAACAGTGCCGCGACCAGAGATCGAGAACACATCCTCAATCGGCATCAGGAACGGCTTATCTATCGCACGAACCGGCTCAGGAATATAGGTATCTAGCGTCTCTACCAACTTCTTAACAGCGGTAGTACCCATTTCATTATCATCTTGACCGTTCAGCGCCATCAGCGCAGAACCGATAATGATTGGCGTATCGTCACCCGGGAAATCGTAAGTACTGAGCAGGTCACGCACCTCCATCTCAACCAGCTCCAGCAACTCGGCATCGTCAACCATGTCAGCCTTATTCAGGAAAACCACGATGTACGGAACACCAACCTGACGGGACAGCAAGATGTGTTCACGAGTTTGCGGCATCGGGCCATCAGCGGCCGAACAAACCAGGATAGCGCCATCCATCTGCGCCGCACCAGTGATCATGTTCTTCACATAGTCAGCGTGCCCTGGGCAATCAACGTGCGCGTAGTGACGAATCAGAGAATCGTACTCTACGTGCGCAGTATTGATGGTGATGCCGCGAGCCTTTTCTTCTGGAGCGCTGTCGATCTTATCGAAGTCAACGCGCGCAGAACCAAAAACCTCGGAGCAGACACGAGTCAAAGCAGCAGTCAGAGTGGTCTTACCGTGGTCAACGTGACCGATTGTGCCTACGTTGACGTGCGGCTTGTTACGCTCAAACTTTTCTTTAGCCATTTTGACTGCCTCCGAGAGAAGAATTGACCCAGCATCACCGCCATAAAACAAAGGCAGATACTTGCATATCTGCCTTCATTATTATGGAGCTCATGAGCGGACTTGAACCGCTGACCTCACCCTTACCAAGGGTGTGCTCTACCAACTGAGCTACATGAGCAAAACACGACGCAAGAGCAGTAAAACTGGAGCGGGTAGCGGGAATCGAACCCGCATCATCAGCTTGGAAGGCTGAGGTTCTACCACTAAACTATACCCGCTCAATCTACAACTGTTGCTAAATCTGGTGGAGGGAGAAGGATTCGAACCTTCGAAGTCGATGACGTCAGATTTACAGTCTGATCCCTTTGGCCACTCGGGAATCCCTCCAAACGGGGCGGCATTCTCATTCGATGCCGACCTACTGTCAAGCAATTTCTCATTATAAAACCTGAGGTTAGCTACATTGACAGCAACTCTGCAGAGCACTTGTAAGCGCCACCCTGCTGAGCGGGCGCCATTCTATGCATTCTAAAGCCCCCTTGCAACCCCCTCGCACGGCATTATTTGCTGTTCTAAGCCATTGAAGTCAAAAGCTAAACGCTGCAGCACGGAATCATCCGCCAAACGCCTACTTTGCGGGGAGATACGTACCCAAAAACTGCGATGCGCACGAGTCAGCTCGCGAAGCGATGGCTCATAACCAGCGCTCTGCAAGCGCTGAATAACACTTTGCGCGGAATCACTGCGCGGAAAGATGCCCAGCGATATGCCGTTGGCCAGATCACCCTGAGTAATAATGTAGCTGTCAATTTTCCGCGCCTGCAGCTCACGCAACTGGCGCAGCGAAGCTTGCCGTGAAGCCAAAGGTGGCAGGTAGACCCAGTAGTCGACACCACCCGCCGCATCCATACTTTGCACCCGCGACTGAATATCCAGGCTCAGCAACCGCTGCTCGACCGCTGACGCATCCGCTCTCGACTCAAAACCGCCAAGAAACAAGCACACCGCCTCAACCGGCTGAACCTCGGCAACATTTCGTCGTATCGGCGCACTCGACTCACTCAGCAGACGAATATCCCGCTTACTGCCTTGCGCCAAATTGAGCGGAGCAACCTCTGTAACCCTTAGCGGGGCCTGCTGCTGATGCCAAACGTAATAGAATAAATTCAGCACAATGAACCACAAGAACATCCAGCGCATGCATGACCTCAATTTACCGGGCAAGCGATCGCCAAGCCTATAAAAACCAGATCCGGTACAACCCGCACACCCGGCACGACATCGACGACCAAGGGCGCATCCCCTCCGGTGAGGAAAACATCAAAATCCTCCCCAAGGAACTCTGCAGCCATAGCTACTTGAGTGCTGACGAACCCACGCAGCATCAGAACACAACCACGCTCAACAGCCTCTGCAGTTGCGCGCCCCGGCACCAGGTCTTCAAGCGCACGCGTGGCTTCTTCGCTGTTATAGCGAGTCCGCCGCGTATGGGTACGCAGCTGCGTGCGCATCAAAGGCAAGCCTGGACAAATAAAACCACCCAAGTGCTCGCCTTCCATACTGACAAAATCAGAAGTAACCGCAGTACCTAGATCGATAACCAACGCAGCCTTGCGCGACAGCTGATAGGCCCCTACCACAGCAAGCCAACGATCAAGCCCAAGGCGCTGGTATTGACCATAACCGTTACGCACCCCCGCCAAAAACGTTGCGGAGCGCGCAACCCGACACTCAACAGCAAAGGCCTGCTCAATGAGCGCAATTAACTGCGCCGTTTCTTCATCACTGCGCACACTCACTAAACGGCAGGCACGCAACAACACGTTTTGCTCGCGCACAATAGCTATCAGCGCTTGATCCGACTCAACAACCCCACCGGCAATCGCCATAGCACTGTCGCCACAAAGCAAACGCCACTTTATAAGCGTATTACCGCAGTCGAGCTCAAGAATCATCACGCAACCTCAAACTGAGCTCACCACCACTAAAGACACGCTCAACACCATCAACACTTAGACGAATGGCACCCGAGTGATCCACCCCTAAAACCTTTCCTTCCACAGGAGCAGCGCCTGCCGTTAACGCAACAGATCGACCCTGCCATAGATGATTAGCGTGCCACTCATCCTGTAATGCGGCGAAACCATCCCGACGCTGTATGTCTAGATAGCGTGACAGCTGCTTGTTTAACTCAGTCACTAGCTCATTTCGGTTTAACAGACACGCCAACTCAGCACGCATCGACGTCCACGGCTGCCCAATAGCCCCCGCTTCAGACACAAGCATATTCACATTCAAACCGATGCCGATGACCACATGACAAATATCAGCTGGGTCCCCTGAGAGCTCCAACAAAATACCGGCCAGCTTACGATCACCAACCAGCACATCATTTGGCCATTTGAGCCCAGCCTCAGTCACACCAAAGCAATGGATAACATTGAGCAGCGCCAAGCCAACAGCCAAACTCATGCCATCAAGCTGACGAACACCGCCCTCAACACGAACGACCAGGCTGTAATAGAGGTTTTCACCGAAAGGACTGATCCAACTACGCCCTCGCCGCCCTCGCCCACTCGTTTGCCGCTCAGCCAACACATAGAACGGTAGCGAGGCGGCCGAAGGAAGAAGACGCAACGCCTCTGCATTAGTCGAATCGACGCTTGGCATCACGCAAGCGTGCCACTGCGGCGCACCTACTTGAGCATTCAGCCAATCCTCATCGAGCAACTGCAAGGGAGTTTCTAGCCGGTAGCCGCGCCCACGCACCTTGTGTACCGGCAGCGACAACTCGGCCTGAAGCACCTGCAGCTGCTTCCAAACTGCCGAACGACTAACACCCAAAGCCGCGCCGAGCGCCTCACCAGAGTGGAAGCGCCCATCTTGAAGAAGCCTTAACAATGCAAGCATTTGAGTTCCGCCACGCAATAAGGCACGCATGATAACGACGCACAGTTTGGTTGCCTATCAAGGCTTGGCCGCGCGACTTAATTTTCTGTGCCCAAAGTAAAACCCCCGACCAGTTTCCTGATCGGGGGTTTTGGTGTAGGTGCTTGACGATGACCTACTCTCACATGGGGAGACCCCACACTACCATCGGCGATGCATCGTTTCACTACTGAGTTCGGGATGGGATCAGGTGGTTCCAATGCTCTATGGTCGTCAAGCGATTCAGCTGAGATGTCGTGCTGCTTGCGCGGCTCGCTACCTCGAATTGGGTATGTGATGTGGTTTGTAGTTGTGCAAATTTTCGGCTGTTGCAGTCTTCATAGAGACACACAAACATCAAATTGTTTGGGTGTTATAT
>NZ_JAYEET010000042.1:0-127039 GCF_034653255.1 Pseudomonas spirodelae
CTACAAACCACATCACATACCCAATTCGAGGTAGCGAGCCGCGCAAGCAGCACGACATCTCAGCTGAATCGCTTGACGACCATAGAGCATTGGAACCACCTGATCCCATCCCGAACTCAGTAGTGAAACGATGCATCGCCGATGGTAGTGTGGGGTCTCCCCATGTGAGAGTAGGTCATCGTCAAGCACCTACACCAAAACCCCCGATCAGGAAACTGGTCGGGGGTTTTACTTTGGGCACAGAAAGTTAAGCCGCGCGACCAAGCCTTGATAGGCAACCAAACTGTGCGTAGCTTTGGTGCTTTAACGCACCTTCATCAGAGTTCTTTTCATGGCCGATCTGGCATCCTCTGAAATACTTTCCGGGCTTGAGCTTAATCAGCTTATTGCCTGCCATGAGTGCGATCTGTTGCAGCGTAGGCCCCAGGCTTGCGCTGGCGAGCGAGTTGAGTGTCCACGCTGTGGGTGTGAGTTGTATACCCAACGTACACAGGTTATACGCCGCAGCATGGCGTTGGTGATTGCGGCCTTACTGTTATATATCCCAGCTAATTTTTTGCCGATCATGCAACTCAACTTGTTGGGGCAGGCTTCGAATGACACGGTTTGGAGTGGCGTTCTCGGCCTTTATAACAACGGTATGCAAAGCGTTGCAGTGGTCGTGTTCCTATGCAGTATGGCCGTACCGCTGCTCAAGCTACTCTGTCAGTTTGTGGTGCTGTTGAGCATCCGCCTGGATATCGGGCGCAGCTATGGTTTATTGCTCTATCGCATTTATCACCATATGCGCGAGTGGGGCATGCTCGAGGTTTACCTGATGGGCATTCTGGTGGCCATTGTGAAGCTGGTCGATCTTGCTGAGCTAAGCATTGGTCTCGGGCTAATGTGTTTTGTGGCGTTGTTACTGGTTCAGGTCTGGCTTGAGGTGACCATGTCACCACATCAAATCTGGGACGCTCTATCAGGGGAGGATGCGCATGCGGGCGATTGATGCCGGTTTACTGACTTGCCACGAATGCCATCAGCTCAACCCAATACAGACTGAGCAAGGCAAACAGTTTTGCACGCGTTGTGGCGGGCTTGTGCATGCACGGCAACCCAATAGTTTGACGCGTACCTGGGCTTTGCTGCTGACAGCGGCGGTGCTGTATATCCCGGCTAATCTGCTGCCCATCATGACGGTCAATTCACTGGGCAAGGGGCAGTCCGATACGATCATGTCGGGTGTTATCGAATTGGTGAACTACGGCATGCTGCCCATTGCCGCGGTGGTCTTTGTCGCCAGCATTTTGGTGCCCACCTTCAAGTTGGTTGGGATCGCCTTGTTGCTGTATTCCGTGCAACGGCACCAACCGATGTCGCCGCGCCAGCGGGTGTTGATGTACCGGTTTATCGAGTGGATTGGACGCTGGTCGATGCTGGATATTTTCGTCATCGCGATTCTGGTGGCGCTGGTCAACTTTGGCAGCTTAGCCAGTATTGTCCCTGGCTATGGGGCCATGGCTTTTGCCAGTGTGGTGGTGCTGACTATGTTGGCCGCTTTAACTTTTGACCCCCGCTTGATTTGGGACAACACGGATCCGGATGACGACCATGAATGATTTGCCGTTGGCTAAGACACGCCCCGCTTCAAACTGGTCGGCTATTTGGGTGTTGCCGCTCATTGCGCTGCTGATTGGCGGCTGGCTGGGATGGCGCGCCTATAACGAAGCCGGTATCGAGATCCAGGTGATGTTCGACAGTGGTGACGGCATTCAGCCGGGCAAAACTGAGGTGATCTTCAAGGGCATGCCGATTGGTAAGGTCACGGCTTTGCAGTTGGAGGACAGCGGCGAGCAGCGTGGTGTGCGTGCGACCCTTGAAATGGACAAACGCGTTGAGCAGCACCTGCGTACCAATACCCGTTTCTGGTTGGTTAAACCGAGCGTTTCGTTGGCCGGTATCACCGGGCTGGAAACTCTGGTTTCGGGTAACTACATCACTGCCAGCCCCGGTGATGGTGAGCCTACGCGCGAATTCACTGCGCTGAGCGAGCCGCCGCCACTGGCTGACACAGTTCCGGGTTTGCACCTAACCCTCAAGGCCGACCGGCTTGGCTCGTTGAATAGGGACAGCCCGGTTTTCTACAAACAGATTCAGGTGGGGCGAGTAAAGAGTTATGCCCTGGTTGAAGACCAGAACCTTATCGAGGTGAAAATTTTCATCCAGCCAGAGTTTGCGCCTCTGGTGCGTAAACATACGCGCTTCTGGAATGCCAGCGGTGTATCCATCGACGCTGGCCTCTCAGGCATAAAAGTGCGCACGGAGTCGCTGGCAAGCATTGTTGCCGGGGGGATTGCCTTCGCCACTCCCGAGCATCGCAAGGACAGTCCGGCGACTGACCCAAGCCTGCCATTTCGTCTCTATGAAGATTTCGACAGTGCCCAGGCTGGCATTCGCGTATCGCTGAAACTGCATGAATTTGATGGTCTGGAGCCGGGGCGGACGCCTGTCATGTACAAGGGCATTCAGGTGGGTCACCTGAAGACCTTTAAGGTTGATGATGACCTCAGTGGTGCTCAGGTTGAGTTGATGCTCGACCCGCGCACCGAAGATTATCTGGTTGAGGGCACTGACTTCTGGATGGTCAAACCATCCATATCCCTGGCAGGCATTACCGGGCTCGAAGCGCTCGTCAAAGGCAATTACATTGCAATTCGCCCGGGTGAGCAGGGCGCAGCGCCGCAGCGTGACTTTGTCGCCAGGGCTAAGGCTCCGCCCCTCGATCTGGCATCTCCTGGCTTGCATTTGGTGCTGTTTAGCGACGTGCGCGGTTCTTTGGAGGTTGGTAGCCCGATCTTGTTCAAGCAACTTAAAGTTGGCTCAGTGCAGAGTTACCAACTGTCACGGGATAACAAGCAAGTGGCGTTTGGCGTACACATTGAACCTGACTATGCGCACCTAGTTAACAGCAGCACGCGTTTCTGGAATGCCAGTGGTATTACCTTGAAAGGCGGGCTGTCCGGTGTCGAGGTCAAGAGTGAATCGTTGCAGACGTTGCTCGCCGGCGGCATTGCGTTTGAAACACCCAATCCGCAGGCCGCGAAAAGTAGCAAGCGGATACAGCGTTTCGCCCTGTATAGCAGCCAGGACACCGCCCTTGAGAAAGGTGTCGCCTTGACCATACGAGTCCCCCGGGGTGACGGCCTGAGTGAGGGCTCGGCGATTCGTTACAAGGGACTTGATGTTGGCAAGGTCGAGCGCATTGAGCTGACGGATGATTTGCAGGCTGTGATTCTGCATGCCCGTGTAACCCAGGCCACTAAACAGATTGCCCGTGCAGGCACACAGTTCTGGGTAGTCAAACCGGAGGTCAGTCTGACCCGTGCGGCTAACCTGGAAACCCTGGTCAGCGGGCAATACCTAGAGGTGCGTCCAGCGAATAAAAGCGGCGCGGTACAAACCAACTTCACTGCTGCTGAATCTGCCCCGACGCAGAACGCCCGTGAGCAGGGGTTACGGTTGGTGCTGAGTGCGGCGCGCCGAGGCTCGATCAAGCCGGGTGTGGTGGTCAGCTACCGTGAAGTGCCGGTGGGCAAAGTGACCCATTTCGAGCTGGGCCCCACATCGGATAGGGTGCTGATCCATATTTTGATCGAGCCACGTTATGCGCCTTTGGTGCGCAGCGCGAGCCGCTTCTGGAACGCCAGCGGCATTGGTGTTGATGCTGGATTGTTTAGCGGTGTGAAAGTGCGTACTGAGTCCCTGGAGGCTTTGCTGGAAGGCGGTATCGCCTTCGCTTCGCCGGATAACCCGCAGATGGGTGGCCCAGCGCGGCCAGGGCAGACCTTTGCCCTGCACGATGAGGTGAACGAGGAGTGGTTACGCTGGGCGCCAAAGATTGCGCTGGAGCAATAATCGACAAGGGCCGCAATAGCGGCCCTTGTAGTTTTTGGCTGTGCTGACGTGCATCCGCTTGTTGGGTTACGCGGCGGCCGGATGCTTCGTTGTATCGACGATACGTGCCTGCGCCGCTAACCCTACACCTTATGCCAGTTCGGCGGTTACGCTCGTCGGTTCGACGTTGGCCTTGTCGCTGTCTCGACGCTGGATATATTTCCAATCCGCTTCATCGATATAGATGCCATTCGGTCCGCTGCCACCTTCCAGGTCGATGGCCACATGGGCCGATACCTGCGGCTTGACCGAGGCCAGAATCGGCACGAAGCCTAGTTGCAAGCTGGTTTCGATTAGCGCCTGCTGGTTCTTCTCATCGATATCCGCCGCCTCATCCAGGTAGTACGGCAAACGCACCTTGCCGGCCTGGTCGCGATCCATCAGGTGCAGCAACAGGTACATGTTGGTCAGCGCCTTGATGGTCATGGTGGTGCCGTTGGAGGCCGCGCCATCGATATCGGTGTGGATAACCGGCTGGCCATGCACCTTGGTGATCTCGAAGGCCAGCTCGAACAGGTCCTTCAACCCCAACTGATTGTGGTTAGCAGCCACCAGGCGTGACAGATAGTCCTTGGCTTCTTCGTTCTTGCTGTCCTGATCGCTGCTTTGCTGCAGGTCGAACACCGAGAGCGTTTCGCCTTCTTCATACTGACCGGCGCTGTGGATGATCTGGTCGATATGCTTGAGTGCATCCTTGTTCGGCGCGAGGACGATGCGGAAGCTCTCTAGGTTGGAGACCTGACGTTTGTTGATCTCGCGGTTGAACAGTGCCAGCTGGTGTTCCAGGTTGTCGTAGTCGCTGCGGATGTTGCGCAGGGTACGGGCGATGTCGGTAACGGCCGCACGACGCGCCTTGGCCAGGGTGATGGCTTCGTCCTGGCGGTGGGCGTAGGCATTGACCAGCAGGTGCAGGCGGCGCTCGACATCGTCTTCGCTGTCGAACTTGGCCACGCCTTTCAGGCGTACTTGCGCGTAAAGCGCCTCGATCTGCCCGTCAACACGCTGTAGGCCTTGCCAGGCATCTTGGTAGTCATTGAGCAGCGGCAGCAGGTTGTCCAGGCTGTCGTCTACGGGGTCGGTAAACGGGGTGCCGAAGGGCAGGTCGGCCGGGAGCAGTTGGCGGCGGCGCAGGGCGTCTTCCAGGGTGCGTTCCTTGGCTTCCAGATCGGCAAGCTGGCGGCCGATCAGTTGCAGCTTGGCGGAGAGTTGTTGCACGCGCTCGGTAAAGGCATCCGAGGTGCGTTTGAGTTCGTCCTGGGCGGCTTCCAGCTGGGCCAGTTGCTCAAGTTTTTGCGGTTCTTCCACGGCCAGGGTCTGGCTTTTGCGGAAGTCTTCCAGGGCTTTCTGCGCGTCCAGCACCGCTTGATAGAACTGCTCGGCCTGGGCCTTGCTGGCGGCGCGGTCGGCTGCGACAGCCTGCTGGGTTTTCAGCTGTTTGTATTCGCGGTCGAGGCGGTCTTTCTGATCGCGCAGGGCGGCGCGGTCGGCTAGGGCTTGTAGGGCCGGCGGCTCGATAGACGACAGATCAATGCTCAGGCCCGGCACTTCGAAGTGCTCGCCTTTAAACCCGTCGAGAATCGTCTCCAGGGATTTCACCCAGGCGTCGCCCTCGGCAACCTGAATACCTTTCTCACCCAACGGCAGGCTGAACAGTTGGCCATTGAACAGGCGCATCAGGCGATCAACGTCCTGCTGGCTGAATTCTTCACGCAGGCGTGAGTAGCTGTTGTTGTCGGCGTGCTCGAGTTGCTGCTTGACCGATTTCAGGCGTTTTTCCAGATCACGCAAGCGCTCGTCCAGGTCCTCGGCGGAGAACTGCCGCGACTGCGCCAAGGCACCGGCGAGTTCGTCGTGGGCATCCTTGGCAACCAGCAACTGTTCTTCCAGCACCTTAGCGTCGGTGACCAGGGCGAAGCGGTTTTTCAGCACCGATAGCTCGCCGAGCCAGCGTTGGATTTCGCTGATTTCGCGCTCCATGCGCATCAGCTCCTGGGTGCCGCCACGTTGTTCCTGCTGCAGGCCGTCCTGCTCGCCGCGGTAATGCTCGGCCTGAATCACCAGCTCTTCGCGGCGTGCGCCGGCGTAGTCCTGCCAGGTGCCGAGCAGCGAGTCGAGCAGCGGCGAGATGCGGTGCAGTTTGCCGCGCAGCAGTTCGCGCTGGTTGACGCCTGCGGCCAGGGCTTCGATCAGTGGGCCGGCAGTGACCAGCGCTTGGTAGTCCTGCTCCATGCGGCGTACGTCACGGAAGGCTTCCTCGGTGGCGGCTATGTAGTCGACGCTGCCCGAGCGCAGGCTGTGCTCGAAGGCATCGAGGAACAGCTGCTTGAGCTTAGCGGCGGTGATCTCGCGCATATGCAGCAGGTTGATAAACAGCGCGCGGAAGGTCTTCAGGCTTTGCTCGCTGGTGGAGCGCAGCGGGATCAGGGTCAGATCCAGCGGAATCGAGGTATGCCCGCCGACTAGCAGGCGGCGCAGTTCATCAGGCTTGAGTTCGTAGGCTTTGATACCTTCGCGCTCGAGGTTGTTGAACAGCTCGCGTTGGCGCAGGCAGGTGCCGTTCTTCTGGTAGTGCTCAAGCTCAAGAGTGCCCTGATAGGCGAAGAACTGGTGACCGAAGCCGCCGCCTGGTCCGCGCCCGGCCACGCCGATTACATGGGAGCCATGGGGCAGAGCGACTTCGACGAGGATGTAGCTGGTGTCGCTGGCGAAGTAGAACTTGCGCGACTGTTCCAGGCTGTACTTGCCGAAGCTCATATCGGACATGCGCGCCAGAATCGGGAACTGCAGCGCGTTGATCGAGGCGGATTTACCCAGGTTGTTGGCGCCGTACACCGACAACGGGTGTTCCAGTGGGAACAGGCCGAGGCTGTAGCCAGCGGTATTCAATAGGGCGAAGCGGCGGATGCCGTAGCGTTCCTGGCTCATGCGTCGATCTCCTGGGCATCGCGTTCTTCGGCCATGGCGCGGGCCAGGGCGTCTTCTTCGGATTCGTCAGTCTCTGGTTCGGCGAGGCTGATTATTTCCTCTTCGACTTCCTCATCCAGCAGTACTGGCGTCGGCAGCGGCAGGCTGCTGTGCAGGGTGGCGGCCAGGTCGCGGTCTTGCTGCACCGAGAGGCACACATCGAGGAAACGGTGCATGGGCGCGAGGAAGCGGTAGATGCCGTTGTCTTCGCTGGCAAAGCCGAGCTGAGTCAGGCGGCGCATGATTTTTTCTTCCAGCTCTTCGACGCTGGTGACTTCGGCCTGGAGGAACAGGTCGCGGTATTTTTCCAGCAGTGCCGGCAATTCATCGCGGCCGAGGCTGCCGCCGTCGAGTACGGCCAGCGGGTCACGGCCTTGGTCAGCCAGGTGCTCGACCAAAATAAAGGTGAACAGCGCCAGGCGTTGGGCGGTCTTGTTGACCTGCGCGCCCATCTGCTCGGGCACGAAGTAATAGAAGCCACGGCTGTCGCAGGTCAGCTCATAGCCCAAAGCCTTAAACAGGGCACGGTAGGCATCCTGCTGGCCGGCCAGCTGGGTATACAGCTCCGGGTTGCTGCGGCTGATGTGGTAGCCCTTGAACAACTCGCGGAAGATCGGCGCGAGCTGGGTCAGTTCTTTCAGGTCGATATTCATGCGGTAGTGGTCCCGGCCGGCTTGATCAGGGCAAAGGAGCTCAGGCTGACCTGATGCTCGCGGGTGAGGTAGTCGCGGCGCTCAAGGCGTTCACGCTGGAAGCGGCTGTCGCGCGACAGGCGCGAGAACCAGTAGAGCAATTCGTCGGTGGCGCCTTCTGGCTCCTGCTCCAGCAGCCAGACCATCAGGTCCGGCAGCGGCAGGGCTTGCTCGCAGCGTTCGATCATTTCCCGTGCGGTACGCGGTGCGCGCGGGGATTCGCCTTTGCGACTGCTGTGCGCTTTGGGGAATTGCGCCGGCTTGGGCTCGAAGCGAGCCAGGGCGTAAACGTAAGCCTCAACCTGCGAGGCGGTGCCGAGAAAGGTGCTTTGCGGGCGACTGAACAGCGGCAAGGACGCCTGCGGTACGGCATCCAGACCCTTTTTACGGATTGCTGCCAGCGCCAGCGCCGCGCCACGGGTTACCGCGTTGTGCCGGCGCGCTTCTTCACGCAGTGGCAGCAGCAGTTCGCGGGCGCGGCGCAGGGTCAGTTGGGCGGTGGTTTGCATTTCCAGAATGCGTGCGTGGGTACGCAGCAGCAGGTCATCATCCACCAGTTGGCCGAGGCGCTGCTGTTCGCCAAGCAGGCGCAGCAGCACGTGCTCGACGCGATACACGCCTTGTTCAAAGGCACCGTCGGCGGCCACAAGCTGGATCATCGGTTCGACGTATTCGTCCCAGGTGGCCAGCACCTCGGCGTAACGCTGGCGCAGCGGAATCTGCCGGTCGCTGGTCTTGGCGCGTTCGGCCACGGCAACCAGGGCTTGCTCGTCATTGGCCAGCTTCTTTAGTACATCGCGTACGCGCATGTCGAGCAGGCGCAGTTGACGGGCCAAATCGGGGGCATCGCGGACTTCAAAGGCGTCTTTGATATAGCCGGCCAGGCGCTCCAAATGGCGCAGGTAAGCTTCGATCTCCAGGCACAGGCCCAGGCGATGCTCGCGGCGCAGGTAGGCGAGGAAGTCGTGGATCTGCGCGTTCAGCTCGAAGCGGTTGGGGCTTTTGGCCACCGGCACCAGGATATCCAGGCGAATCCATTGGTCGAGCAGGGCGGTGACATCGGTTGGCGTGCCTTCAGGCAGCTGGGTGCTGAGCTGCAGGCGCAGTTCCACCAGGCTCAGGGTGCCGGTATCGAAGCGCTCACAGAGCGGCTCGAGTAACGTCCAGTGTTCAGCAAGGGCGCGCAGTACGCGCTTGGGATCAATCATCGGGGCATCCGCTGCGTGGGCTTGGCGCGAAAAAGTTGCGATTGTACTGCATGCCATGGCCAAGTCTTGAGTGTCAGTTATCGGCTGCGCCCTAGCCGTTTGTCATGTCGCTGTCATCGCCCGCCGGCACCCTGTTTGCCGTGTGGGCGCCGCTGCATGCTCGGCGGGGATTATCGGCATGTGCCAATAGTGGACAGGTAATCGACGAAATACCCCCCTTGCTCTTTCGATATGCGCCGGTTGTCGGCACAATTCGCCCCCACTTTTTGGGGAGGGGTCAGCACTGCTGATTGCCTGCCTGCCGACCTTGCATAGGCATCGAGATGATCAAGACACCTTACTACCTCATCGACAAGCAAAAGCTGCTGGGTAATCTGGAAAAGATCGCCTATGTCCGTGAGCATTCAGGCGCCAAGGCGCTGCTGGCGCTCAAGTGCTTCGCCACCTGGTCGGTGTTCGACCTGATGCAGCAGTACATGGACGGCACCACCTCGTCGTCGCTGTACGAACTCAAGCTCGGCCGGCAGAAGTTCGCCGGTGAAACTCACGCTTACAGCGTGGCCTGGGCGGATGACGAAATCCCCGAGATGCTGGCCAATTGCGACAAGATCATCTTCAACTCCATCGGCCAGCTTGAGCGTTTTGCTGACGCGTCCGCCGGCAAGGTGCGTGGCCTGCGCGTCAATCCGCAGGTGAGCAGCTCGGATTACCTGCTGGCCGACCCGGCGCGACCATTCAGCCGTTTGGGCGAGTGGGACCCGGAAAAGATCGCCACAGTGATGGATAAAGTCAGTGGCTTTATGTTCCACAACAACTGTGAGAACGGCAGCTTCGAGCTGTTTGACCAGATGCTGACCACCATCGAGGAGCGCTTCGGTCACCTGCTGCAGCAGGTTGAGTGGGTCAGTCTCGGCGGCGGTATTCACTTCACCGGCGACGACTATCCGCTGGATCAGTTCTGTGCGCGGCTCAAGGCCTTCTCCGAGCGCTTCGGCGTGCAGGTGTATCTGGAGCCGGGCGAAGCAGCAATCACCCTGAGTTCCTCGCTGGAAGTCACGGTGCTCGACACCCTCTACAACGGCAAGCATCTGGCCGTAGTCGACAGCTCCATCGAAGCGCACATGCTCGATCTGTTGATCTACCGGCTCAACGCCAAGATGGAGCCCTGCAACGGCGAGTACACCTACATGGTGTGCGGCAAGTCGTGCCTGGCGGGCGACATCTTCGGTGAGTACCAATTCGATCGTCCGCTGACCATCGGCGATCGTCTGTCGTTTATCGACGCAGCGGGTTACACCATGGTTAAGAAAAACTGGTTTAACGGCCTGAAAATGCCGTCCATCGTGGTGAAGCAACTCGACGGCAGCGTCGAAGTGGTTCGCGAGTTTGGCTTTGATGATTATCTGTCCAGCCTATCTTGAGGCGCTCTGCGTGTTCACAAACCTGTGGGCAGGTTCTGCTAGCTAACACTTGAAGGAGAAATAAAGAAATTGAAAAAGAACGTTCTTATCATTGGTGCAGGAGGTGTCGCCAAGGTGGTGGCCCACAAGTGCGCGCAGCACAACGACGAACTCGGTCGGATTGCTATCGCGTCGCGCAACATCTCCAAATGCCAGGCCATCATCGACAGCGTAAAGGCTAAAGGCAGCTTGAAGCAGCCGGCCGAAATCCAGGCCTATGCCCTGAATGCGCTGGATATTGAAGCAACCAAAGCACTGATCCGCGAAACTGAATCGCAGATCGTCATCAACGTCGGCTCGGCCTTCCTTAATATGTCGGTGCTGCGCGCCTGCATCGATACCGGCGCCGCCTACCTCGACACCGCCATTCACGAAGAACCGGGCAAGGTCTGCGAAACGCCGCCTTGGTACGGTAACTATGAGTGGAAGCACCTGGCCGAATGCCAGGATAAAGGTGTGACTGCGATCCTCGGTGTCGGTTTCGACCCAGGCGTGGTGAATGCCTATGCTGCTCTGGCGCAGCAACAGTACTTCGACAGTATCGAGTCGATCGACATCCTCGACGTCAACGCCGGTTCGCACGGCAAGTACTTCGCCACCAATTTCGATCCGGAAATCAATTTCCGTGAATTCACCGGCCAAGTCTGGAGCTGGCAGAACAGCCAGTGGACCAGCAATAGCATGTTTGAAGTGAAACGCACTGACGATCTGCCGGTAGTCGGTGAACAGAATCTCTACCTGACCGGGCATGACGAAGTGCATTCCCTGTCCAAGCACCTGAACGTACCCAACGTGCGCTTCTGGATGAGCTTCGGTGAGCACTACATCAACGTGTTTACCGTACTTAACAGCCTGGGGCTGCTGTCTGAACAGCCGGTGAAAACCGCCGAAGGCCTGGATGTGGTGCCGTTGAAACTGGTCAAGGCCGTGCTGCCCGATCCATCCTCGCTGGCGCCGGGCTACAGCGGCAAGACCTGCATTGGCGACCTGGTCAAAGGCACCAAAGACGGCAAGCCGGCTGAGTTGTTTATCTACAACGTGGCTGACCACAAAGACGCCTATGTCGAGACCGACAGTCAGGGCATTTCCTACACCGCGGGTGTGCCACCGGTGGCCGCCGCGTTGCTGGTGGCCCGTGGTGACTGGGATGTGGCGCGCATGGCCAACGTTGAAGAACTGCCGGCCGAGCCGTTCCTCAAGCTGCTGGACGTGATGGGCCTGCCGACCCGGATTAAGGACGCCAACGGCGACCGCCCCTGGGATCAAGCCCTCTGATTGGCTGCGCGTCGGCGATACGGCGTTAAAAAACGGCGGGAAATGCTCATGTACAAAAGTACACTCCGCTTTCCCGCCGTTTTTTGCCTTGTCTCGCTCTAGCTCGCTTAATCAGACCGTAGGATGGGTTGAGCGAAGCGATACCCATCAGCGGTAAAGGCTCGATCCAAACAAAACGCCCGCCATTTTGGTGGGCGTTTTGCTTTCTAAGGTGTGGGAGGGGCTTTAGCCGCGACGCGGCCTTGATGTGCGCCGCGCTTCCCGCCCGCGGCGTTTCACGCGACAATCAACGCCTATCGACATGGGCCCCAGCGTCGGGCCTGTGCATCTGCGACTCCGTGAGGACACCAGCATGAGCAGCAACGACCGCGTCATTATTTTCGACACCACCCTGCGTGACGGCGAGCAAAGCCCTGGCGCATCCATGACCGGTGAGGAAAAGCTGCGCATCGCCAAGGCCCTGGAGCGCTTGCGCGTCGATGTAATCGAGGCTGGCTTTGCCATCGCCAGCCCCGGTGACTTTGCCGCGGTCAAGGCGATTGCCGAGAGCATCAAGGACAGCACCGTGTGCAGCCTGTCCCGCGCCTTGGATGCAGACATCGACCGCGCCGCCGAAGCGCTCAAGGGTGCCAACAGCGGGCGTATCCACACCTTTATCGCCACCAGCCCGATCCATATGCAGCACAAGCTGCGCATGCAGCCCGACCAGGTGGTAGAGCAGGCCGTGCATGCGATCAAGCGCGCGCGTAACCTGTGCAGTGATGTCGAGTTCTCTTGCGAAGACGCCGGTCGCTCGGAAATCGATTTCCTCTGCCGCATCATCGAGGCGGCCATCGATGCCGGCGCACGGACGATCAACATTCCCGACACGGTTGGCTATGCGATTCCGCACCAGTACGCCGATACTATTCGCCAGTTGCTCAACCGCGTGCCGAACGCCGACAAGGCAGTGTTCTCCGTGCATTGCCACAACGACCTGGGCCTGGCAGTCGCCAACTCCCTGGCTGCCGTGGTCGCGGGTGCGCGTCAGGTCGAGTGCACCATCAATGGCTTGGGCGAGCGCGCTGGTAACGCCGCGCTGGAAGAGATCGTTATGGCGATCAAAACCCGCGAAGACCTGCTCGGCGTGCATACGCGCATCGACACGCCGCACATCCTCAGCACCTCGCGTATGGTTTCCGGTATCACCGGTTTTCCGGTGCAGCCGAACAAGGCCATCGTCGGCGCCAACGCCTTCGCACACGAGTCGGGTATTCATCAGGACGGCGTGCTCAAGCACCGCGAAACCTACGAGATCATGTCCGCGCAGTCAGTCGGCTGGCACACCAATAAGCTGTCGCTGGGCAAATTGAGCGGGCGTAATGCCTTCCGCTCGCGCCTGGATGAGCTAGGTATCGTCCTGGCGGGTGAAGCCGAGCTGAATGCTGCCTTTGCCCGCTTCAAGGACCTGGCCGACAAGAAACACGAAATTTTCGACGAAGACCTGCAGGCGCTGGTCTCCGACACCCTGGCCGAAGAAGCGCCGGAGCATTTCAAGCTGATCACCTTGGACGTGGCCAGCAGAACTGGTGAAGTGCCGCAGGCCCAGGTGGTGGTCAGCGTTGAGGGTGCCGAGCACAACGCCAGCGCTCAGGGCTCGGGGCCGGTGGATGCAATCTTCAAAGCCATTGAGTCGGTCGCCAGCTCTGACGCCAACCTGCAGCTGTATTCGGTCAACGCCATCACCCAGGGTACCGACTCGCAAGGCGAGGTAACCGTGCGCCTGGAGAAGGGCGGCCGCATCGTCAACGGCAATGGCGCCGACACCGATATTCTGGTGGCCTCGGCCAAGGCCTATATCAATGCATTGAACCTGATGCAGGCCGGGCAAAAAGCCCACCCACAGGCGGCTGACGTTTGATCACAGAGCTGCGTCGTCGTGCCTACCTGAGCGCCATGCAGGTGGTCAGCTGGCTGCCGCGTGTGGAGCTGCCGTTTGCTGCGCCCTCGCGGCCGGAGCTGCTGCAAGCGCAGGCTGCGCCTGAACTTGAGCCACCCGCGCTGGCCGCGCCAGTAGAGCGTCAGCCGGTGGCTGAAGCAGCACCGGCTTATGTGCCGCCGGCCGCCGAAGAGCTGGCAGTTGTGCGGGCGAAAATTGAAGTGCCACGGCCAACTGTTGTGGCGCGTCAGGCCGTAGCCCCGGTTGTTGAGGGCGAGTCTGAGAGTGCTGAGCCAAAGCCTGCCCCTGTTACGCCGCCACGTTTTGCCCTGCAACTGTTACGTGCCGGTGCTTGTGCCGTGCTGGTCGAGCTGCCCACTGGCGAGCCACTACAAGGCCGTGATCCGGCGTATCTGCTGCTCAAGGATCTGCTGCGCGCCGCCGGCTTGCCGGACAGCCCGCAGTTGATTGGCGAGCCGGTGCGCTGGCCGCTGCTGGTGCGCGGGCAGATTGACCAAGGCCCAGGCGCTGCGCTGGAGTTTGTGCAGAGCTTTGTCGGCGCGCGCCTGGAAGAGCAGGAGCCGTGCAGCTGCCTGTGGCTGGTCGGTTTGCCGGCCATTCGCTTTGCCGGTGAGGCGGATGCCGATGCATACAACCGCGAGTTGCAGGTTGAAGGGCTTGGCGCAGCCTGGGCATTGCCAGGTCTGGAGTTGCTGATGGATGAGCCCGCGCGCAAGCGTGAGCTTTGGCAGGCCATGCGCCGCGTGCGCCAGCGCTGGTTGGCTGCTACGTGAATACATCTTTTCCCGGCCTGTGTGCCGCGGTTCCTAATGCTTGCCGAGTCAACCTGAATGAGTGATGCAATCAGCTTCCGCCCGATGACCGCGGCGGATATCGATGCGGTGCTGAAAATCGAATACGCCGCCTTTAGCCACCCCTGGACGCGCGGCATCTTTACCGACAGCCTGACGTCCTATAACTGCTGGGTGATGTTTGAGGGCGAGCAGCAAGTCGGTCACGGTGTTATCCAGATCATCCTGGATGAGGCGCACCTGCTCAATATCACCGTCAAGGCGGAAAGCCAGGGCCGTGGCATGGGCCTTAAGTTGCTTGAACACCTGATGCAGCAAGCCCAGGCGCAGGGCGCCAATGACTGTTTCCTTGAAGTACGCGCGAGCAATCAGGCGGCTTATCGCCTCTACGAACGCTACGGGTTTAACGAAGTCGGTAGGCGCCGTGATTACTACCCGGCCGTTGGTGGCCGTGAAGATGCCTTGGTGATGGTGTGCCCGCTGTTCGACTAGCGCCGCATCACCCTTGAGGTCTCGACTCTGTGGGAGCGGCTTTAGCCGCGAATGGCGTTGAACGGTTTAGCCTGTCGTGCCCCTCGCGCCAGGCGCTGACACAATTGGCTACCGCGCGCGGCGTGATCCGCCGCTGACCTTACGCAGGGCTTGTCGCATACTGATGCGCTGCCCTCAGCGGCCGCTGTGTCCGGCCCACTGCCTAAGGATTTGTCATGCGCCTGTCTGCTGCGTTGCTCGCGGTGTCTTGTCTATTTGCCGCCGCTCAGGCCTCCAGCGCCGAGCGCAGTTTTACCATCCTGCACACCAACGATTGGCAGTCGCGCCTGCTCGGCTTCGGCCCCAATAATGAGTACACCCCAGCCACCACCGGTGATGACGACACCGTCGGCGGGGTCGCGCGTCTGGCCACATTGCTGGAGCAGCGCCGCGCCGCGGCCGGTGAGCAGCCGGTGCTGCTGCTTGACGGTGGTGATTTCAGCATGGGCACGCTGTTTCACACAGTGACCCGCGAAACGGGCGGCGAGCTGCGCCTGATGACCGAGCTGGGCTACGACGCCGCGACCCTGGGCAACCACGAGTTCGATTTTCGCCCGGCCGGCTTGGCCGCGATGATCAGCGCAGCGTACAAGATCAAGGGCGATGCGCTGATGCCTTTGCTGTCGAGTAACCTCGGCTTTGACCCCGCGCGCAAGGAAGACGACAACCTACAGGCGCACGTTGAAGCTGGGCTCATTGCGCCGTACAAGTTGATCGACAAGGGCGGCATCCGCTTTGGTCTGTTCGGCCTGCTCGGTAACAACGCCGTAGCGGTCAGCCCGATGATCAAACCGGCGGTGTTTGCCGACCCGGTCGCGACCGCTCAGACCATGGTTGCCAAGCTGCGCGAGGAGGGCGCCGAGGTGGTGATTTTGCTCTCGCACATGGGCGTGGTGCAGCAGGAAGATGGCAGCTGGCGCGGTGAGGAGGTTGAGCTGGTCGAGCAGGTGCCTGGCATCGATATCGTGGTCGGCGGTCACTCGCACACGGCGTTGGCGCAACCTGTGCTGGTCAACGGGCGTACGCCAGTGATGCAGGCCGGCTCGGAGATTCAGCACCTGGGCGAGCTGCATATGCGTCTGCCGGCGGACGGCAAGCCGCAGGTTGTCGATTACCAGCTGCACCCAATCAACGACCAGATTGCCGGCAGCGCTACGATCACCGCCAAGATTGAGGATTTTAAACAGATCGTCAGCGCGCAGATGCTGGCCCCCAAGGGTTACACCTTCGATCAGCCGCTGGCCAAGGTCGATAAGACCCTGACCCGCGAGTACGACGACCCGATCCTCGGCAATCTGGTCACCGATGCCCTGCGCCATGCCACGGGCAGCGATGTGTCCTTCACCGGCAATGGCACCATCCGCGACAATTTGATTCAGGGCCGCGATGGCGTGCAATCGGTGTCTGACTTGTTTCGCATCGCCCCGCTGGGTGTGGGGGAGTTCGATGATGCGCCGGGTTATCCGCTGATCAAGGTGTATGTCAGCGGTCAGGAGATGAAAAGTCTGCTTGAGGTGTTGCTGCTGGCGTATCAAGTGCGTGCCAGTAAAAGCTATTACCCGCGGGTGTCGGGGCTGCGCTTTAGCTACAACCCCTGGCGCGTGCCGTTTGACCGGGTCAGCCGGATTGAACTGGGTGACCCGCTCAAGGGCTACACGCCATTGGATCTGGCCGATCAGCGGCTCTATAGCATTGGTGCGACCAGCTACGTGGGCAGCTTCACCTGGCTGGTCAGTGACTTGACCAAGGGCTTGCTCAGCGTGCAGCCCAAGAATGCTCAGGGGCAGCCGCTCGCCGCGCTCAAGGCAGCGATCATCGATGCTGACCCGCAGCAGCCCGGCGTGCAGGAGTACAAGGAGTGGCAGGGACTGCTCGACCATATTCGCAGCCTGCCTGACCTGGATGGCGACGGCTTGGCCGATATTCCGACTCAGGGCGCAGCAGCCGAGCCACGCATGCGGCGTGAGCCGAGCCTGCAGCCGGCTGATCTGTATCGCTATGCCGGAGCGCTGCAGTGGGGCGTGAGCCTGGTGATGCTGGCGGGCGTGCTGCTGATAATCTGGCTGCTGCGCCGCCGTCGAACCTGAGTCGGTCGGCTGTGACGGCAGGGCGCACATGCTTGTCAAAAGCCCGTGGCGCTCCTATGGTGCGCATCGACGAACCCGGGAATGAACCATGAGCGATCTACAGCACCTCTTCGATAACAACGCACGTTGGGCGGAGGCGATCAAAGAGGAAGACCCTGAGTTCTTTGAAAAGCTGGTCCAGCAACAGGTGCCGGAATACCTGTGGATCGGTTGTTCCGATGCGCGCGTGCCGGCCAACGAGATTGTCGGTTTACTACCGGGCGATCTGTTCGTGCACCGCAACGTGGCCAACGTGGTGCTGCACACCGACCTCAACTGTCTGTCGGTGATCCAGTACGCGGTGGATGTGCTCAAGGTCAAACATATCCTGGTCACCGGCCACTACGGTTGCGGCGGCGTGCGCGCCTCGATGCAGGACGGCCAGCTCGGCCTGATTGATGGTTGGCTGCGCAGCATTCGTGACCTGTACTACGAGCACCGCGAGCACCTGGCGCAATTGCCCAGCGAGGAAGAACAGGTCGACCGCCTATGCGAACTCAACGTGATTCAGCAGGTGGCCAACGTCAGCCATACCACTATCGTGCAGAACGCCTGGCACCGCGGTCAGTCGCTGTCGGTGCATGGCTGCATCTACGGCATCAAGGATGGCCGCTGGAAGAACCTTAATGTGGCAGTCAGCGGCATGGAGCAATTACCGCCGCAATACCGCCTGCGTCCGCTCGGGCAGCGTTAGGCTATGCAATCTTCCGTGCGTATAGCGCTGGCCGGTCTTGTGCTGGCAACCCTCTGCTGGTCTGGTAATGCGTTGGTGGCTAGGGCATTTGCCGGTGAGATCCCGCCGTTTGCCTTGTCTTTCTGGCGCTGGAGCCTGGCACTCGTGCTGTTGCTGCCTTTTGTAGCCAAGCCGCTGTGGTTACATCGCACTGAGCTGCGCGCGGCTGGTTGGCGCTTGTTGGTGCTCGCTGGCGTCGGTATCGCCGCCTACAACAGCCTGTTGTATGCTGCCGCGCAAACCACCGCTGCGATCAACATCACCTTGGTCAATACCTGTTTGCCGCTGATGACCTTTATTGGTGCCGGCCTACTCCTCGGCGAGTGGCCACATCGACGCGCTTGGTGGGGTATGGCGGTAGCCGCGTGCGGTTTGCTGGTGCTGATTAGCAAAGGCAGCTGGGCCAGCCTTAGCGGCCTGGCGTTCAATAAGGGCGATCTGATCATGCTGCTGGCGGTGGCCGATTGGGCGCTTTATTCATTGCTGTTGCGGCGCTGGGCTGCCCACCTGCTGCCGATTCCGCCGCTGGCCCTGCTCGGTGTGCTGATGCTGCTGGGCGTACCGTTGATTTTGCCGTTCTACCTGTATGAACTGGCCCAGGGTGCACACTTCAGCCTGACGGCGCATAACCTCGCCGCTATCGGCTACACCGCCGTCTTTGCCTCACTACTCGCCTACCTCGCCTGGAATCACGCTATTCGCGTTCTAGGCGCCGCTAAGGCTGCACTCTCAAACTACCTGATGCCGGTGTTCACCGCCGTACTGGGCTGGCTACTGTTGGGCGAAGGGCTGCAGAACTACCACTGGTTTGGCGCGGCGTTGATCTTTACAGGTTTGCTGTTGGGCACGCAGGGCCGAGCTAGCAGCTGTTAAACCAATCGATTTGCATGGCTGCTCCAGTTCGGCTATATCCGCATCTTCATCCACGTTGATGCGGATGCTTGGGCAGGGGTGAGGCTTTTTGACAAGAAGCCCATCGTTAACACCTCCGTGTGTACTGATTACCGGCAAGAGGGGGCTTACTGCCCCATGATCTGCCGGTACCGCTTCTGGTATTCCTCGTAAGACAGCCCTGACTCCAGCTTGAGTTGATTGAGCTGGATCTGTTGCCATTCGCCTTTGCTGAGACTGCCTGCCGCCGCTGGCGCTGCTGATAGTGGAGCGGCCGCCGGCTGGATCATTGGTGCTTCGCTGATGTTGCCGATGCACTGGTACTTGTGAACGATTTGGCCAGCAATGCAGGTGCCGTACCCATTGGTCTGGTGGCAGTTTTGCTGCCTGCCGCCGAAAGCCTCTGCATCGCTGTAGCCCCATACCCGGCACTTTGATTTGGCGATAGATTTGGCTTGAGCAATATCGATTACAGGCTGCTCGAACTGGGCAAAGTCATACGCCATGTCCACCGTGCCATCGGCCCGGCTTCCGTCAGTAGCATAGAAGTTCTTTTTAGTGGCGCAGCCTGTCATTGCGACAAAAGCGAGCATGATGGTTAGCGTTTTGATCGTGCGGGCGGCGCTCATGCCTACCTCCTTGTAGTGTTTTGTATGTGCTTACTGCGTTAGGCCGGCAACTCTTCCAGTAAATGCTAAGTGCCCGAGTAGATAACTACTGTCGCAGAATAATCCAGCAGCTTTGGCTGCGTCGTTGCAGGCGTGTGTCTGTTAGATCACTGCTTACTTGGCGCCCATTGGGGATGGCTATGGTATGGGATACTGCTGGCGCACTCCAGCCTTGCCGCTATATCAGGTAAGGAGGTCCGGTTGGGGCGGGACGGTATGACTGCACGCAAGGACGGTAAAACGTGGACAGCTGATTTTTACGAAAACGGTCGCGCTGGTCGCCGTGTGCGTAAGAAAGGCTTTCTGACCAAGGCTGCAGCCCAGCGCTATGAGTCGGACTACTTCGCCACCTACAACCATACTGGCCGACCGCTGGATGATCGCCTGTCTGATCTGGTTGATGTTTGGTATGACCTGCACGGCTGCTCGCTCAAGGATCATAAAGCCCGCTTGTCCCGCACCAAGGCGATTGTCGAGCGGCTGGGCAATCCGCAGGCGTCACAGTTCGAGTCGCTGGCCTGGGCGCGCTACCGGCAAGCTCGTCTAAAAGAAGCCTCACCGCACACCGTCAATCATGAGCAGCGTTATCTGTCCGCTGTGTTCTCTGAGCTGATCAGGCTGGGTGCTTGGAATGGTGTAAACCCGCTGGCCAAGATCCGTCAGATCAAGACCGACCAAACTGAGCTGACATTTCTCACCCTGTAGCAAATCAACCAGCTGCTCGATGAGTGCCGCAAGTCCAGCAACAACCACACATACCCGGTTGCCCTGATTTGCTTGGCCACTGGTGCGCGTTGGGATGAAGCCGAAAGCCTAGGTCGTGCTGCCATATTTGGCGGTAAGGCACATTTCCACCGGACTAAGAATCGCCAGTCCCGATCAGTGCCGATACCAAAGGAAGTGGAGGAGGCCGCGTTAAAGGTAGCCATGCCCGGAACCGGTAGGCTGTTCATATCCTGTAGGGCTGCTTTCCGTGGTGCCTATGAGCGCTGTGGCTTCGATACACCAGGGCAGCTAACCCACATCTTGCGTCACACCTTTGCCAGCCACTACATGATGGCCGGTGTCGACATTCTCAGCCTGCAACGCATCCTTGGGCGTTCCTCAATTACGATGACCATGCGCTATGCACATCTGTCACCGGATCATCTGGAATCAGCCCTAAGGCTTTCCCCGCTCCAGCAAAGTGGCCATGCAATTGCCTAGCTCCAGGTCGAGGGAGTCTCCGTTGTCATCCACTCAGCTAAGTCGCCATACTTCAGCTCCAACAGGATCAGGCTCAGGGCGCTCTATGGAAAGCAAGATACCCGTACCAACCGACAACATCTTTAAGTTCTATGCGCTTTTCGGGCTGCTACTTTTCGTCTTTGCGTGTGGTGCTCTGGTCTACGTTAATCAGTCAACCAACCAGCTGGTTTTCACATCAGTTGTGGAGCTTGAAACTTTAAAGGAGCAGAAAGCACCTAGCCCTTCTGTTAAGGCAAAGATCGCAATGCATGAGCGTTTGCTTGAGGTCGGCAAGAAGAATAGAGATATCTATTCAATTGTCCTTGGTGCTATTTCAGGCATCGGCTTTTGGCTGTCGCTATATGGTTTTTGGCAGTGGCATCGCCGAGTTCAGCCAGTAATAGATGAGGTGCAGCGATTACAGCTTGAGATTGCGAAGCTTCAGTTGGCGAAGCTGCAGGCCGAGCAGGCGAGGGACGGTGTAGGCGCGCTGTAGTCACTCGCGCGCACAAAAAAGGGCTTACCTTTCGGTAAACCCTTGTTTTGTTTGGTGGTACGCAGTCAATTGAACTGGATGGCTAAGTGCCTGATTTTATTGGATTTGATTGTTTCGTATTTTGTTAGGCATACACCAGGGCATACACGGTGCCGGCTGCTGGGGTGATTCTTGGCTGATTTCTGAACAGCAATTGCCTTGCCTCTCTGGTCAGCCTTCAACGTGAGCCAAGGTAATAAAGACGGACATGCCTGCCAAATTCCCAGCTAGAAAACGGGCGGGGCTCGAATTACCCGTGTAGGGTGGCACCCCTTCCAGAGGACCCGTAAAAGCCGGCCTCAACGTGAGTTTGGCTCACGCACAACAGCGCACCGCCAAGACTTTGCCCGCTGCTGGCCACACCCCTAACGGGGCGGAGGGGGGAATGCAAAACCGTACCCCTCAAATTTCCGGTGTAACTTGTGTAAAAGGTGTAATCGAAAGCCTGAAACCCAGCATTGGCGGGGCTTTCAGCCACATTACACAATTGCATAAAGCCGCATACACCAATGCAAAACTACACCAATGGTGTAATGCGCTGGGTTGTGCGCAGGCAATAAAAAACCGCTGGCGTGATTACACCAGCGGTTGGGTTTAGAGCGGTTGAACGTTATGCGGCTGTCAGCACGTCGAAGCTGATCCCCTCGCTTATCTCCAACACGTAACGCTTATCAATGAATCGATTGCCCCCGCCTGGCGACAGTAGAGGCAGGTTCAAATCATCAACAGACCCGTATCGCCAACCGAGTTCCCGCTCAGCTGCATTAACATGAGCCGCAAGCGCTGCCAGCTCATACGTGGCTTTCTCAAGTCTATCGGCCCACAGGTAGCGGGTGGCCTTTAGCAGCTCGCTACGCATTGCATCAAGCTGCTCGGCTGCTGCATCAATAGCCTGATCGATTACCAATATCTCGGCTTTAACTGCATCAGCTACAGCCTCTGTAGCCGAATCACCGGCCCGGATTAATGCCAGTGCCGCAGAGGCGGTTTGAAGATCCCCCTGTGCTTTTTTCTCAGCCGCTACCGTTCCACCAACCCTTGCCTTTGCATATTCCCGCGCTGCGGTTTGCTCAGCCTCAACAGCAATACCTAGAGCATTCTGCTGCTCAGCCAACAGGGTTGATAACGTTTCTTTAATACTTTGGCGCTGGGCTTGCAGTGCTGAAAGCTCACTCTGTGCAGCAGCAACCTTTTCACGAGTGCGCCCCATGGTGGCGCTCGCACCGTTTACGCCTTCCTCCCAATCGGCCAACCGCTCAAGCCGCGCCACTTCCTTCTTATGGTGGTCAAGCTCAGCCTCGGCCTGTGCTACAGCACCCTCTTCAGCATGAGGATAGGCAGGGCGGGAGGTTCTGTTGTTGTGGTACTGAAGTACGGCCAGCTTGGCAATTTCCCGAAGTGGGGCCAGTTGCTCGTTAAGGCTTTCAATTGCGTCCTGGTGCTGCTTAATTTGTTTGCGGTAGTCATTCATGGTGTAACTCCAATTCGATAAAGGGTCTGTTAATTCGTGGGCAGGCCAGGCCCGAAAGCGCCGGCTGTTCTCCCGTTTGAGCGGGCCGCTAAGCAGCCTCGGCTTCGGTTTCACTGGAGAACAAAGCAGCAGCGGCCACCACATAGGCGCGCCCACTCGGCATGCCGGGCATGGTCACGACTTGGGCGGCTTTGCCCTTGGGGTCTGGCTGCAAAATGCCGCGCTCGATCAGCTCACGATTAACCGTGCGTAGGTTCATTCCCTTAAACACGTCGTCACGCCAAGCGGTGGGGAAAAAATAAAAGGTCACAGTCGTGGTCAGCACATCGCCATAGCCGTGATCCAGTGTGCGACGAAAGCCCAGGCGGTCAGTGGTGCGCGGGGCATGATCGTCCGTCTTGGCGGCGATACCGTCCCAGCGGGTAAAGCGGCTTTCCCCGGAACGCTCCACCACCAAACGCAGTCGGGTCACGATGGCGTCACCTTCCAAATGCCCAGCGCCACCACGCTCAGCCAGCCACGCAGCAAAGCAAGCCTTAGCCGCTTTATGGGCGGTCGCATCCGGCCAGCCAGTAACGCCCAGCGCCGTTGCAAGTTCGCCAGCAGCGGCAACCAAACCAAAGCGGGCAGCGGCGCGGTGTGCCTGGCCGCTGGCGTTTGCGGGTAACGCTTCGGCTGCGAACCGCTCCGCCGTTTTCCGCAACATGGCGGTGTATGCGAGCAACTTGCCGGGCTCACAAAGGGCCGTGAGGAAGGCCAGCAGCGGCGTGCCGTAATACTTCTTTACCCTGGCCTGAAGTGCATCGGATAAAGCCGCGCCACCATCAAAACCATGCAGGGTATCGAACAGGCCAAAGCCTTGGCCCGCATCGGCATGCATCGCCAGCATGCGTACTTCCATACCGGCTTTCAGTTCCCGCCCAGCCTCGGCCATCGTTTCGGCCAAAGTCTTTTCACCGCTCGACACAAACAGCAGCCGCCATTCCTGCACTGGCTTGCCTGCCTGCCCGCGATCATTGGCGCGTGCCTTGCCGGTGCCATTGCCCAGCATGTAGACAGTTTCACCCACAATGCGCGGGTCACACTGGCTGATTTCATCCAACACCAGCAGGCCGTCAGAGTGGGCGGCGGCGATACTCTCAAGCGCGTTATCAGTGCTGCGCCATGAGCGCTCAAAAGCGGGCGGGCCATACACCGAACAGGCCACCCGGCCAGTGGTGCTTTTTCCGCTGGAGCTGATCCCGTGGAAGTGAAAGCCGCCCGATTCCTGCCCAAGCAATTGCAGCAGCGGCCCAGCAAAGGCAATGCTGGTGGCAAAGGCTAAGCGATGGTTGCCAACGCAAAGCGCGCCTATCTGCTGCTGCCATTGCTCCAGGGTGCCGGCCTGACTAATCGGCGGTAGCGCCGCGCCAGCCTCATAAAAATGCAGGTGCTCGCCACAGTTACCAATCACGCGATCCGGCAACAAGTAAGCATTGCCATGCCAACCCAAGCGCGTGACCAGGCGCGCGCGTTCGGCGCTGTCATAGCCTTGCAGGTAGCTTTGCAAGTCGTTGCGAGAGTTGCGCGCTGCACGCACTGGGGCAAGGCGTAGCCCCATGTTTACCAGCGGGCCTAGCACCTCTTTGCCAAAGTCCCCGGCCATGCTGCTGGCCGATATATTCAGGCGTTTTTTGTCGCCGTCTGGGTCGTCAAACTCAACCAGTAACCCCCAGTTACTGCCCTTGGCATCACGGGTGCGGGCCAGTATTTCCAAGCGGGAACACACGTGGCGCGGCTCGCCATCGTCGCCCGAATAAAACACCCCATCGGCGGTTACACGAAAGCCACCCGGCACCGTTTCGGCCTTGGGCTTGCGGGCACTTTTGCTGCTGGCAGCGGGCTTGGCTTTGGTTGCTGGTGTAGCAACTGGAACCAAGGCGAACAGCTCCCCGGTGCGCTCCAGCTCGGCCAAGTGGGCAGGCGTCCAGCCCTTGGCCGCAGCATCGGCGGCATCATCACCTTCGGCCCATTCTCCACCAGGTGCGAAGGTCACAGCATCACCGGCCAAGCCAGGCCGCTGGCTGAATATGGCCAGCGCCATAACCCGCACAGACGCCGCGCCAAGCTGGCGCAAGCGTTCGGCCAGTGCATCCATGCAAGCCAAACCGGGCGCATCATTGTCGGGCCACAGCAGCACGTCACGGCCTACCAGCGGGGCAAAATCTGCTTTCTGCAATGAGTTGGAACCGTTCGGCCAGCAGGTGGCAACGTAGTGGGGCAACAGCTCGGCAGCAGCATCGGCGGCTTTCTCACCTTCGCAGACCACCACCGGGTCAGCAGCACGCGCGGCCAGGTGATCGAGGTGCAGCAGCGGGCGCGGTTCCGACAAGCCTTGCCAACGCCATTGCTCGGCACCGTCGCTGCTGTTCTTGCACCAGGTCAGCGGGGCAAACACCTTGCGCGGCGTGCCGCTTTCATCCGGCCCCAGGTCAAAGCGATACAGCACAAACAGGGGGCGGGCTTCGGCGTCTTTATAAATCCACACCTTTGCCGGCTCGCCGTGCTGGCGATGTTTGGGCGGGCACTTGCGCATCACCTCATCAGGAATCGGCAGCACGGGCACCCACTCCGGTGCCTTGGCCTTGCTGCTGGCCGCAACGGGCACACTGCCTGCCGTGACGTTGAGGAAGTCTGCCAGCTTGTTGCAGGCTTCCACGTCCGTGCCGCCGTCTAGGTAGCGCACCAGGTCGATTAAATCCCCGCCCTTTTCGCCGGTCGCAAAGTCACACCAGGTGCCCTTGGCCAAGCTCACCTTAAAAGAGCCAGCATGCTTGTCGGCGCGCCGTGGGTTAGGGGCGGTGTATTCCTTACCGCCGTCCGTGACCTTGCCGCCTGGCAGCCAGCGCGCCAGCACTTGAGTGATTGCCCGCAGCGCAGCGGCTTTCACCTCGGCAAAGGTTGGGTACTTTGGTTTGTTGTCGGCAGGGTTGCTCATGGGCGCACCCCCGTGATTTCGATTTGCCGGCGTTGGCAGGTATCCACAAACCGCTTTAAGCATTCCTCATTTTCGGCGGCGCTCAGCAGGCCAGCCGCGTACATGGCATGAATGCTGTTTAAGCTGCTCCGGTACAACAGACTAAGCAGCTCAGGCGTTGGTGCAGCGGCGGCGCGTGTAACGTACATGTCCGCTATTTCTACGGCATTCGTGATGTTCATTGCGCACCCCCAGCCATGCGGGCCGCTTCAATGCGCAGGTTCTCAGCATCAACATCCAGCATGTTGGCGAAGTCGTCAGCGATATAGCGGCCAGCCCTGGCCACGGCGTCAGCGTCTGCCTTATCAAGTGAGCGCATGGCAGTAAACAGGCCGCTCAAGATGGCCAGCGCATCGCTGCCCGCATTTAGTTGAGCCTCACAAGCGCGCAGCGTTTCTAGGCGGGTATTCATTGCGCACCCCCGGCAACTTCCAAGGCGCGAGCTTTGGCCATTGCAGCGTTGTAGCGGGCCAGGCGGACGGAGAGGGACGAATCAGCATGCAGCGCGGCGATGGCGCGGGCCTTCAGCGAGGCGGCGTGCTGTTGAATGGCGGACGGATTGAGGGCGTGCGGGTGCTTCATGGGTGGCGCTCCTAGAGTTGAGGAACTGCCACGGTTCGCCGCGAAACGAATTAGGGTGGCAGCTGTACGCGGGTTCGCGGACCGGGACTCTAGGCACCCGGCACACCCGAAGGTGTCCCACGCACAGCCGCCATAACACGAAACGGCGGGCACAAAAAAAGCGCCTGCTTTCGGATGGTGGGCGCTTGTGCGCCTAGAGTTGTTCGGGCCGCGACGCCCGTTCGCTGAATTTGCAGCGACCGCGGCAGAGTAGCGCGGTGTTTTGGGGAACGCAAGCGGCGCTTGCTGAAGGCAAATAGTGGGCATAGGATGGCCTCGCGGTTTAGCTGCTCGGGGTGGCTAAGCTGTATTTCGACATGACGCCTACGGTTATCCGTGGGCGTTTTTGTTTTCAGTGCACGGTAGGCGGCGGACGCTTGAGCGATAACCAGCCCAGGTATTCACCTTGGCGGGCGCGGTGCTCAAACTCGGCCAGCGCCTCACCGGCCAACAGCAAGCTGGGGATCAACTGGCTTGCATCGCTCACCTGTGCATCTTCAGGCGGCTCGATGGCGAGCATCGTCCAAGTGCCCCCCGGCCAAAGCACGAACATCACGTGGGCACCCTCGGCCAGGGCGTGGTCACGCAGCGCCTTTAGCCCCAAATGGCCACGCCGTTGCAGCTCGCTAAAGCCGGGAAGCGCAAGCGCCGCAGGGTTATCTAGCAAGTTATGCGGCAGGAATATCGGCATCATGCGGCGGCATTCCCGCGCGCGGCGATCCGCGAGCGCACCCATTGCTGTACTTCGCCCAACACCCACGCCACCGGTGCACCACGGGCGGTGCTTTCGCTCAACTTCACCGGCAACGGAAAGCCGCTTTCAGGCTGGCGCATCAGCTTGTAAATGGTGGGGCGGGCAAGTCCAACGATGGCTTGCACTTCGGGCATGCGAATCAGGGTGGTGGCTGGGTCAAGCTGGCCGGCAGGTGACGCAGGAGGTTTGATTGGGCTCACGTTCGCAGCGCTCATACTTCACCGCCTTGCCGCTTGCCGGCCTCCAGCCAGGCCATAACATCGGCTTTACGGTAACGAACACGCGAGCCGCATTTCACCCATGCAGGACCGCCCCAGCGCCTGGCGCGCCAGCCTGCAAGCGTGCGGGGCGACATACCGAGAAAGTCGGCAACTTGCCCAGTGGTCAATAGATCGGTATGGGCAGCGCCAAAGCCAGGATGATGGCCTTTGCTGAGCAATAGCGAGCGGGAGAAGTCTTGCGCGTGGTGGTTCATTTCAGGTTCCTCGACTGGTAGCGACGAGGAAAGATTGCGGGAGTAGTGGCGCGCTAGGAATTGGAAACTAAACGGCTAATTCTTGCCAATAGACAAGCCACCTTACTTGCTGTAGTACGGCTTTTGTTCCGCCCAGTGGGGCAGGGCTTCCAAATGCAGAATGTCGTCAACCACAGTGCCATCTATTTTACGCAACGCCCGGTATAGGTGTTCGCCCGGCTGGGTGTCACCGACTTGCCAGCGCTTCGGCACCCAGTCAGGCCTATGCTCACAAGCCAGACGACACGCCGCCATCATGTCCGTCGCAGTTGACGATCTACAGGCCTCGATAGCCAGTAAGCCCAAGCTTTGAATGTGGGCGGGCGGCGGCTTTTTGGGCCGCCCCTGACCTTTTGGTAAACGACCCTTAAGGAAAAGCCCCCCTACATAGGCTTGGAATTCTGCATCCTCGGCGAGTTCGGGAGACCAGGCTATTAGCTCCGCTGGCTTAACGCCAAAAATTTCGATAGAAAATGCCGCCATCAATTTATTTAAGGCACTAGCCCACGGCAAATACTGTGCATGCCACTCCAGAGCCTGCGTGCCTGCTACGCCCACTATCAGCGCGCGCGGTGTGCCATGGCGCTCCATAAAATCCAGCCAGGCAGAGAAAGGCCATAGCGGATATTGAATCTCGACAATGGTGCTGGTGCCGGGGCGAATAATATGGAGCAGCATTCCCCACTCATACAAAACGAGAGTTTGACCCTCTAGCTCAAGATCACAGACGTAATTTAGAGGCAACCGTTTACCCAACACTGCTTCAAGTGCGGGCAGCGCCCAGGGTAACTTGATAGACCAAAGACGCCCGCCCGCATCGAATTTAATAACGACCCTGTTGTTTGTTGGTGTAGTCATTGCCCCATGCCCCAATTGACGCGCGCAAGCCTCGCGCCGGCTTGCGCTGGTGTACGGCGGGCCACGCTAACATCAGAGCGGCCAGCAGGCACGAACGGGGGCGGTGTAAGCCGAAACAGCGGTTTTTCATTACACAATTGGTGTTGTTTTGCGTTGGTGTATGCGGCTTTATGCAATTGTGTAATGTGGCTGAAAGCCCCGCCATTGCTGGCCTTTAGGCTTTTAATTACACCAATTACACAAGTTACACCGGGGTTTTCATGGGTACGGGTTTGCATGCCTAAACCGCCTTACCGAAGTTGCCCGCCACCACGTTGCCCGCGGCTAGTTTGTCCAGGTGATCGGCATACCATTGCAGCATGGTGGTGCGTTGCTCCAGGTACTGGGCTTTGTTGTAAATGCCGCGCACACCGGGTGCCTTGTGGCTCAACTGGGCTTCGATATGGTCAGCGGTAAAACCATGTTCGTTAAGGATGGTGCTGGCGATATGGCGGAAACCGTGGCCAGTCTGCCGGCCCTCATAGCCCAGGCGGCGCAGGGCCATTAGAAACACGGTATCGCTTCGGGGTTTGGTGCGGTCGCTACGCCCAGGGAACAGCAGCGGATAGGCTCCAGTGATCGGGCGTAGTTCTTCCAGAAGGGCAATGGCTTGGCGGCAGAGTGGCACCAGGTGTTCGCGGCCCTTCTTGCGGCCTTTGCGTTCTACCGGGATCGTCCACAGCTTCTTGGCAAAGTCGAACTCCGACCACTGGGCTTCCCTTAGTTCACTGGGGCGGACGGCCAGCAGGGTAAGCAGGCGCAAACCTAGCTGAACATCCTTGGCGTGTGGGTATGACTGAATGGCACGGAGTAGGGCGGGCAGTTCATCAGTCGAGACGT
Source organism: Pseudomonas spirodelae (assembly GCF_034653255.1). Taxonomy (NCBI): domain Bacteria; kingdom Pseudomonadati; phylum Pseudomonadota; class Gammaproteobacteria; order Pseudomonadales; family Pseudomonadaceae; genus Pseudomonas; species Pseudomonas spirodelae. The sequence continues at coordinate 29,090 of NZ_JAYEET010000042.1, forward strand.
GGGCGTAGTTCTCGGCCTTACCGGCTGACAGGAACTTATGCACGCCGTCCAATGGGTTGTTCACTGCACGGCCTGTCACACGCGCCAGGTCGTACACGTCCTTGCAGTAGGCGCGCACCCGGCTCATCTGTTCCAGAATGCCTTGCTGCTCCATACCGCGCAGCAGCTCCATCCACTCCATAGACAATATGCCGGTGTACGGACGCTTGCCGAAGGCGGGGAACACATGGCGTTCAAGTGCACCCATCACCCGCTTGGCGGTGCCAGCGTCCCAGCTGTTGAGGCGAGAGGCGTACCACTCCCGTGACAGGTGCTCAAAGGTGTTATCTGCTGCTGCCTGTTCTTCAGCCTTGCGGGCCTGCTTACTGGCGAGCGGGTTTTTCCCCTCAGAGGCATCGGCCCTCAGGTCGGCAGCCTTTTGTCTGGCCAGTGAACCACTCACTTCGGGGTAGCCACCCAGGCCAAGCCATGACCACTTGCCGTCTGGCTTCTTGTAGCGCAGTTCCCATGACTTGTTGCCGTTGGGCTTCACCCGGAAATACAGGCCCGCGCCGTCAAGTTCACGGTATGCCGTGGCCTCAGGCTCTAGGCCGGCAAGGGTGGTATCAGCCAGGGGGCGGCGTTTGATCTCTGAACGCTTCATTTTTGTGTATGCCCTCAGTTCAACTTTTGTTGAAGCATACACAGGGGCATACACGGTGGGAAGGTATAGGGGTAGACAGAGGTGAACAGCCAGATACAAGAAAGCCCGCACTAGGCGGGCTTCTTGGGCTGTTTAGTAGGCTGTCAGAGACAGCTATAAACAGGTGTTTGGTGGCTACGCAGGGACTTGAACCCCGGACCCCAGCATTATGAATGCTATGCTCTAACCAGCTGAGCTACGTAGCCGAGTGGCGCGCATTATTCGCGTATTCAGGGTATGTGTCAACACTCTTTAGCGAAAATTTATGCGCGCGATCAAATGCTTACACGTTAAAACGGAAATGCATGACGTCGCCGTCCTTAACGATGTATTCCTTACCTTCCAGGCGCCATTTGCCGGCTTCCTTTGCGCCAGCCTCACCCTTGTATTGGATGAAGTCGTTGTAGGCGATGACTTCGGCGCGGATAAAGCCTTTTTCGAAGTCGGTGTGGATTACGCCGGCTGCCTGTGGGGCAGTGGCGCCGACTTTCACGGTCCAGGCGCGGACTTCTTCGACACCTGCGGTGAAGTAGGTTTGCAGGTTGAGCAGTTCGTAGCCGGCGCGGATCACGCGGTTTAGGCCGGGTTCTTCCAGGCCTAGGGCTTCGAGGAACATGTCTTTTTCTTCGCCGTCATCGAGTTCGGCGATTTCTGCTTCGATCTTGTTGCACACGGGCACCACGGGGGCACCTTCGGCGTCTGCAATGGCCTGGACGATGTCGAGCAGTGGGTTGTTCTCAAAGCCGTCTTCGGCGACGTTGGCGATGTACATCACCGGCTTGCTGGTGAGCAGATGGAAGCCCTTGATCAGCTGCTTTTCGTCGTCACCCAGAGTCTTCATCAGGGTGCGCGCAGGCTTGCCTTCGCTGAAGTGGGGTATGAGCTTTTCCAGCAGGGCTTTCTGTGCGACAGCTTCTTTGTCGCCGCCCTTGGCGTTGCGGGTGGTCTTTTGCAGTTGCTTTTCGCAGCTGTCGAGGTCAGCGAAGATCAGTTCGAGGTCGATGATCTCGATGTCGCGCTTGGGGTCGACGCTGTTGGCAACGTGAATAACGTTGTCGTCTTCGAAGCAGCGCACTACGTGGGCGATGGCATCTGTTTCGCGAATGTTGGCGAGGAACTTGTTGCCCAGGCCTTCACCTTTCGATGCGCCCTCTACCAGGCCGGCGATGTCGACGAATTCCATGGTAGTAGGCAGGATACGCTTAGGGTTAACGATGGCCGCCAACGCTGCCAGGCGTGGGTCGGGCATCGGCACGATGCCGCTATTCGGCTCGATGGTGCAGAACGGAAAGTTCTCTGCCGCAATCCCTGATTTGGTGAGGGCGTTGAACAGGGTGGACTTGCCGACGTTGGGCAGGCCGACGATGCCGCAGTTAAATCCCATGGTGTGTCCCTCGCGCGAATGGCGGTAAAGAGTTAAGAGGTGGCTTTCTGACTGTGCAGCTTGTGCATGGCCTTGCTCCAGTCGCCTGCGAGTATTTCTGGCAGGGTGGCTAGGGCAAAGTCGATGCTGGTATCGAGCAGTTCCTGTTCGCTGCGTGGTGCGCGGCCGAGGACGAAGTTGGAGACCATGCTGCTGTGCCCAGGATGGCCGATGCCAAGCCGTAGGCGGTAAAAATTATTCTGATTGCCGAGCTGGGCAATGATGTCACGCAGCCCGTTATGCCCGCCGTGCCCGCCACCCTGTTTGAGTTTGGCGACGCCGGGGGGCATGTCGAGTTCGTCGTGGGCCACCAGAATGGCTTCCGGCGGGATGCGGAAGAAATTCGCTAATGCCGCTACGGCTTGGCCGCTGCGGTTCATAAAGGTGGTGGGGATTAGCAGACGAACATCGCGGCCCTGATGGCTGAATTTGCCCACCAGACCAAAATACTTTTTGTCGGCATTGAGGTTGATACGCTGGCTGTCAGCCAGGCGCTCAACAAAAAGGGCCCCTGCATTATGCCGGGTCTGGTCGTATTCGGGGCCAGGGTTACCTAAGCCAACGATCAGTTGTACGGCAGTCATGTCAGGAGCCCTTTCGTGGAAATCGCTCGGCATAGTCGCATGCCGAGCTGGTTTCCGACGCTGCGAGATTTACTCGGCAGCGCCTTCTTCTGCGTCTTTAGCAACGCGGGAGGCGTGGATGTTAGCCACGGCCAGGTCGTTACCGTGAGCCAGTGCAACCAGCTCAACGCCTTTCGGCAGTTTCAGGTCAGCCAAGTGAACGATCTGGCCAACTTCAACGGCAGCCATGTCGACTTCGATGAATTCAGGCAGGTCTTTCGGCAGGCAGGAAACTTCTACTTCAGCCAGGACGTGGGAGACTTCGCCGCCTTGCTGCTTAACGCCAACCGAAGTTTCCTGGTTGATGAAGTGCAGGGGAACGATAGCGGTCAGTTTCTGGCCAGCGACAACGCGAACGAAGTCAGCGTGCAGGACAAAGCCTTTGGCTGGATGGCGCTGCAGGGCTTTGATGATTACGCTTTCGTTGCTGCCGGCAACGTTCAGGCTCAGCACGTGGCTGTAGGTTGCTTCGTTTTCCAGTAGTTTGGCGAAATCTTTAGCCAGCAGGCTGATCGATTGTGGGGCTTTGTCGCCACCGTAAATTACGGCAGGAACCATGGCCACGTTACGACGCAGGCGGCGGCTCGCACCTTTCCCCAGGTCAGAACGCGCTTCAGCATTCAGGGTAAATTCAACAGTCATTTCATTTCTCCAAAATAACCAAACCGTCCGTTACGCTTGCGACCAGCGACGGGACGGTTGGTTGAAAGGCCATGCCGTTAGGGCAGGGCGTGTGCGTTCAGGGCGTATTACGAATTAACGGAACATCGCGCTGATCGATTCTTCATTGCTGATGCGGCGTACTGCTTCAGCGACTACCGGTGCGATGTCCAGTTGGCGAATACGCGAACAGGATTGCGCAGCGGCGGACAGCGGGATGGTGTTCGTCACCACCAGCTCGTCGAGTACAGATTTTTCGATATTTTCGATCGCGCGACCAGACAACACGGCATGCGTTGCATAGGCGAAGACTTTGGATGCGCCATGTTCTTTCAGCGCTTTAGCCGCGTGGCACAGCGTGCCGGCGGTATCTACCATGTCATCGACTAGGATGCAGGTACGGCCTTCAACATCACCGATAATGTGCATCACTTCCGAGTGGTTGGCTTTTTCACGGCGCTTGTCGATGATCGCCAGGTCTACACCCAGAGATTTAGCAACAGCACGTGCACGCACGACGCCGCCGATATCTGGAGAAACGATCATCAGGTTTTCGAAGCGCTGATCTTCGATATCGTCCACCAGTACAGGCGAACCGTAGATGTTATCTACAGGGATATCGAAGAAGCCTTGGATCTGATCCGCGTGCAGGTCGACGGTAAGAACCCGGTCGATACCTACTACGGTGAGCATGTCAGCCACAACTTTAGCGCTAATAGCCACACGAGCGGAGCGCGGACGGCGATCCTGGCGGGCATAGCCAAAGTAGGGGATAACAGCAGTAATTCGGGTGGCTGATGAGCGGCGGAAGGCATCAGCCATCACGACCAGTTCCATCAGGTTGTCATTGGTTGGCGCGCACGTCGGTTGAATCAGGAAAACGTCTTTACCGCGGACATTTTCGTTGATTTCAATCATGATCTCGCCGTCGGAAAACTTACCGACAGAAGCATCACCGAGGGGAATGTGCAGCTGACGTACGATACGTCGCGCCAGATCGGGGTTAGCGTTCCCCGTAAAGACCATCATCTTGGACACGCGCAGTACCTGCCGGCTGAGGGTATACCTGGATGAGTACAGAAAATGGCAGGGGCGGCTGGATTCGAACCAACGCATGCCAGGATCAAAACCTGGTGCCTTACCGCTTGGCGACGCCCCTGTATCTTGTGTAACCGAGTGCATTGAGTTGCCTACCCGTCATGTGACGGAATGGCAGGGGCGGCTGGATTCGAACCAACGCATGCCAGGATCAAAACCTGGTGCCTTACCGCTTGGCGACGCCCCTACATACAACCCGTTGCTTTTACAACTTACAGCGTAGATTCACTTCTTGACCAATTTTTCCAGCTTTCGGTGCAACATCGAGATGTTACGGCCTTGAGCAACAAAACTTGGCAAAGTGCCTGGAAGTTGGCGGGCGACTTTATCAGCATCGTCCTCGTTTGGGAAGCTCCCAAACACACAAGCTCCAGTGCCGGTTAATTTTGCAGGAACAAATTTGTTCAACAAAATCAAAACGTTACGTACTTCTGGGTAACGCTTCTGAACCACCGGCAGGCAGTCGTTATGACCACCCCCCTCAAGAAGGCTGCGAACTTTAATGGGCGGAGTATCCCGTGTCAACTCAGGGTCAGAGAAAATTTCTACAGTACTGACAAGTACTTGCGGAATTGCTACGAGAAACCAGGGCTCGCTGAGGGTCACCGGCTGGAGTTTTTCCCCGACGCCTTCGGCGAATGCTGCATGGCCGCGCACGAATACGGGTACGTCTGCGCCCAGGCTGAGGCCCATGTCAGCGAGTTGATCTTCGCTGCATGCCAGTTGCCAGAGATGATTGAGACCGAGCAGAGTGGTGGCGGCATCCGAGCTGCCACCGCCAATACCACCGCCCATCGGCAAGCGCTTGTCGAGCCAGATGTCGGCGCCCAGGTTACAGCCGCTTTGCTGTTGCAGCAGGCGCGCGGCGCGCACGATCAGGTTGCTGTCGTGGGGCACGCCTTCAATAGGCGTGTGCAGATGAATCTGACCATCCTGGCGCACGGCAAAACCCAGTTCATCGCCAAAGTCGAGAAACTGAAACAGCGTTTGCAGCTCGTGGTAGCCGTCAGCGCGGCGGCCGAGGATGTGCAGCATCAGGTTAAGTTTGGCCGGTGCCGGCAGAATCAATTCTGCGGCAGCGGGAATCGCCGGGGCGCTCATTGACCGAGCTGGCGTGGCTGCCAGTCCTTGATCACCAGGGTGACTTGCAGGTCGAAGCCGTTCAGCTTGATGCGTTCTGGCAGCCAGAAGCCGTTCTGTTCTGTGTAACTGAGGTATTCAACATCCCAGCCGTCCTGGCTCAGGTTTGCCAGATGGCTTTGGTTGTCGAGGTTTAAGCGGCTTTTGCTGTCGGGGGAGGGCAGGCCGCGAATCCACCAAAGCAGATGTGAAACGGGCAGGTTAAGGCCGAGTTTGGCTTGCAACAGTTGTTCTGGTGATTCGGCTTGATAGCGGCCCTGGTTGGCCACTTCGAGCAAAACGGCGCCGGGGCGGCCGGTGAGTCGGGCGGCGCCGCGGCCGAGCGGGCCGGACAGGCGGATGTCGTAGTAATCCTGGCGCTGCAACCAGAAGAGGGTGCCGCTACCAGAGTCTTTGGGGGCGCGGATGCCGACTTTACCGTTGATCTGCCAGGCATCCAGGCCGCTGATCTGCTGCTTATGCGCTTGCCAGCTTTGCGCGTTGCCCTGGCCTTCAAGGGCTTCGCGTGAAGTCAGGCCGGCGCAGCCGGCGAGTAATGTAATCAGGCTGAAAACTATCAGGTGGCGCGCAAGCATCAGAGTGTCTCTGCTCCGGTCAGGCGCAACAGTGTGCTGCGCAGGATTTCGCTGTCAGGTTGCTGTTTCAGGGCTTCACGCCAGAGCGTGCGGGCTTCTTGGTGTTTGCCCTGAGCCCACAGTACTTCACCGAGGTGGGCGGCGACTTCGTGGTCGGGAAACGCCTGCATGGCTTGGCGTAGCAGGCGTTCCGCTTCGTCCAGGTTGCCCATGCGGTAATTTACCCAGCCGAGGCTGTCGAGAATCGCCGGGTCTTGCGGGTTGAGCTGGTGAGCTTGCTCGATCAACTGCTTTGCTTCGGCGTAACGCGTGGTGCGGTCAGCCAGGGTGTAGCCGAGCGCGTTGAGGGCCATGGCGTTATCCGGCTCGCGTTCGAGAATAAAACGCAGGTCTTGCTCCAGCAGGGCCAGGTTGTCGCGTTTTTCCGCCAGCATGGCGCGGGTGTAGAGCAGGTTGAGGTCTTCCGGGAACTGCTCCAGGGCTTGTTCAATCAACTGCCAGGCGTGTTCGGTGTCCTGCTGTTTGGACCAGGCCTCGGTCTCAATCAGGTACAGCTGGATGGCGTAATCAGGTTGGCTGTCACGTGCCTGGCGCAAGCGCTCAGAGGCTTCATCGCCGCGCTGCTGCTGGAATAACAAATCACTTTGCCGAGCCTGGGCTGGCAGGTAGTCGTTGCCTGGGCCAACCAAGGCGTACTCGATCAGGGCGCTGGCGGTGTCACCAAGCTCTTCATAGGCGCGGCCCAGGTTGTAATGTGCGGCGTCGACGTGGTTACCGCGCTCGACCAGTTCCTCTAAATAGACAATGGCCTCTTTCCACGCTTCGGCCTCCAGGCAGACGAGTGCCAAAGAGAAGCGCAGGTCATCATCATTGGGGTTTTCTTGCAGCAGTGAGGAGAATTCGCCTCGGGCATCGTCCAGGCGGTCTTCGGTTACCAGTAGGCGTGCATAGGTCAGGCGCAGGCGCCTGTCATCGGGGTGCAGCTTGATGCCTTTTTCCAGCAATTGCAGTGCGTCGGCGTTGCGTTCCAGGCTTTGCAGCAGGCGCGCATGCAGCAGGATGGAGGCAGTCGGGCGGTTTTTGCTCGGTTGTTGCTCAAGCAGCTCCAAGGCTTCCTGTGGGCGCTCGTCCTGTTGCAGCAGCAGCGCTTTACCAAATTGCAGCTGGCTATTGTCTGGGTACTTTGCCTGCAAGCGATCAAAGCTCTGCAGCAGGCCTGCGCGTGTGTCCGGGTCAGTCTCGGCGGCGGACAGGGCAAGGAAGTCGAAGTGGGTGTCGCCCTGGCGCTGCAGGACCTGCTCCATAAACGTCATGGATTCGTCATAGCGACCGGCGCGGGCCAGTTGAACCGCCGCGGCGCGCTGTGCGTCGATATTCTCGGGTGCGGTCTTGGCCCACAGCAGGCTGGTTTCCAAGGCGGATTGCTCGGCGCCCAGGTACTCGGCGATACGGAAACCACGCTCGGCGACCCCCGCATCCTGAGTGGCATTGGCCTGCTCGACATAATTCTCCAGCGCAATGTCGAAACGATTGCGCTGGCCCGCCAGTTCGGCGACCAGCAGCGACAGCAGGGTTTCCTGGCTGAAGGCGCGGTACACCTGCGGCTTGGCTTCTGCGGTAGTCACGGCGGGGTCTTCCACGGGTGGCGTGCCATCCGGGGTAGAGGGGGCAAAGGTCTGGCAACCGCTCAAAAAAGCTGCGGCAGTCAGCAAGGCAAAGGATCTATTCATAGGACGAGTATGTGACCAACCTGCGGTTTCGGCATCATGACACAAGCGTTCGGGCAAGCCCATGGGCGGCCATGATCCTGAGTGAGTCGGATAAACCTGGCTATTAGGACAATAGCTAGCAGTGGTTGTTCTCGCTTTGCCGAAGTAGGACAATTGCCGGCTTCCACTCCCAGTCAGCGATCGTGCATGGCCTTTATTGCCCTCGGTATCAACCATAAGACCGCCTCGGTGGATGTCCGCGAACGCGTGGCCTTCACGCCCGAGCAGTTGGTTGAGGCCCTGCGTCTGCTGTGCCACAACACGTCCAGCCGGGAAGCGGCCATTCTCTCGACCTGCAACCGCAGCGAGTTATACCTTGAGCAGGATGACCTGAGCGCTGATGAAGTGCTTGCCTGGTTGGCCAACTATCACCGTTTGAGCCTCGACGAACTGCGTGCCTGTGCCTATATCCATGCCGATGACGAAGCGGTGCGGCATATGATGCGCGTGGCCTCGGGGCTGGACTCGATGGTGCTGGGAGAGCCGCAGATTCTCGGTCAGATGAAGTCAGCGTTTGCTGTGGCCCGTGAAGCCGGCACCCTCGGGCCGCTGCTCGGGCGTTTGTTTCAGGCCACCTTCAGCACCGCCAAAACCGTGCGTACCGATACCGCGATTGGTGAAAACCCCGTGTCGGTGGCGTTTGCCGCGGTGAGTCTGGCCAAGCAGATCTTTACTGACTTGCACCGCAGCCAGGCCCTGCTGATCGGCGCGGGCGAAACCATCAGCCTGGTCGCACGCCACCTGCACGACCAGGGCATCAAGCGCATTGTGGTGGCCAACCGTACGCTTGAGCGGGCCAGCACCCTGGCCGAACAATTTGGCGCGCACGCGGTGCTGCTCTCGGAAATCCCGGACGAGCTGGTCAACAGCGATATCGTCATCAGCTCCACCGCCAGCCAGCTGCCGATTCTCGGTAAGGGCGCGGTCGAGCGGGCGCTGAAGCAGCGCAAGCACAAACCGATTTTCATGGTCGATATCGCCGTGCCGCGCGACATTGAACCCGAGGTTGGCGAGCTGGATGACGTCTACCTGTATACCGTCGATGACCTGCATGAGGTGATCGCGGAAAATCTCAAGAGCCGTCAGGGCGCTGCCGAAGCGGCTGAGGAGCTGGTGAGCGTTGGCGCGCAGGACTTTATGCAGCGCCTGCGTGAACTGGCCGCCGTGGATGTGCTCAAGGCCTATCGCCAGCAAGCCGAGCGTTTGCGTGACGAGGAGCTGAACAAGGCCCTGCGTCTACTCAGCAACGGTACATCGGCCGAGGACGTGCTGGCACAACTGGCCCGTGGCCTGACCAACAAGTTGTTGCATGCCCCCAGCGTGCAACTAAAGAAATTCTCTGCTGACGGCCGCGTTGATGCGCTGGGCGTGGCCCAAGAACTGTTTGCCCTCGAGGAGGGCGTGTCGCCCGGCTCGGCCAAAAATAAAGGTCTGTAATGAAAGCGTCACTGATCAATAAACTCGACCTGTTGCAGGATCGTTTCGAAGAGCTGACCGCGCTGCTCGGTGACGCTGAAGTAATCAGCAATCAGACGCAATTTCGCGCCTACTCCAAGGAGTACGCCGAGATTGAGCCGGTATACCAAGCGTTCAGCGCGTTCCGTAAGGTGCAGAACGATCTTGAGGGCGCCCAGGCGCTGCTCAAAGACAGCGACCCGGACATGCGCGCGATGGCCGAAGAAGAAGTGGCCGAGGCCAAAGAGCAGCTGCTCGAACTGGAAGCCACGCTGCAGCGTATGTTGCTGCCCAAAGACCCCAATGACGGGCGCAACGTGTTCCTCGAAGTACGTGCCGGCACCGGCGGCGATGAGGCAGCGATCTTCTCCGGCGACCTGTTCCGTATGTACTCGCGCTATGCCGAGAAGCAGGGCTGGCGCGTCGAAGTGTTGTCGGCCAGTGAAGGCGAGCACGGCGGTTATAAAGAGGTGATTGCTCGGGTCGAGGGCGATAACGTCTACGGCAAGCTCAAGTTCGAGTCGGGCGCGCACCGCGTGCAGCGCGTGCCAGAAACCGAATCCCAGGGCCGTATTCACACCTCGGCCTGTACCGTTGCCGTATTGCCTGAGCCGGATGAGCAGATGGCCATCGACATCAACCCGGCCGACCTGCGCGTGGACACCTACCGCTCCTCGGGCGCGGGTGGTCAGCACGTGAACACCACGGATTCGGCGATCCGCATCACTCACATCCCCACCGGTACAGTGGTCGAATGTCAGGAAGAGCGCTCGCAGCACAAGAACCGCGCCAAGGCCATGGCCTGGCTGGCGGCTAAGTTGAAAGACCAGCAGGAAGCCGCCGCGCATAAGGAAATTTCTGATTCGCGTAAATTGCTGGTGGGTTCCGGTGACCGCTCCGAGCGCATTCGCACCTACAACTTCCCGCAGGGCCGGGTCACCGATCACCGCATCAACCTGACCCTGTATTCGCTCAACGAAGTGATTGCTGGCGGGGTTGAGGCGATCATTGAGCCGCTGCTGGTTGAATACCAGGCTGATCAGCTGGCGGCACTGGGCGACTGATTCGCGTTTTCTCGTCGCCCGGATGCAAGCCGGGAGCGCCCGTTGAAGCCTGCCCCGGAGTGCATCCGGGCTACGGAATGAATGCCATGGCCACCATCGAACACTTGCTCGCCCACACTGAACTGCCCGACTCGCCAACGCCGCAGCTGGACGCTGAATTATTGCTCGCCCATGCCTTGGGTAAGTCACGCAGCTACCTGCGCACCTGGCCTGAGCGTGAGGTTGAGGCGGCGCAGCTTGAGTGCTACCAGGTTGCGCTTGCACGGCGTCAGGCCGGTGAGCCAGTGGCCTATATCCTCGGCCAGCAGGGCTTCTGGAGCCTGGAGCTTGAGGTTGCTGAGCACACCCTGATTCCGCGTCCGGATACCGAACTGCTGGTGGAAAGCGCCCTCACGTTGCTGCCCGCCACGCAGGCGCGCTTATTGGACCTAGGCACAGGTACGGGGGCCATCGCCCTGGCGTTGGCCAGCGAACGCCCAGCCTGGCAGGTCACTGGTGTCGATCGCATCCCCGAGGCGGTGGCTCTGGCCGAACGCAATCGCGCGCGACTCAAACTGGGGAATGCCAGCTTCGTTGAGAGTCATTGGTTTAGCGCCCTGGCCGGCCAGCGTTTTCAACTGATTGTCAGTAACCCGCCGTATATCGCCGCCGATGATCGTCACTTGGCCGAAGGCGATGTGCGCTTCGAGCCGAGCAGCGCGCTGGTGGCGGGTGCGGATGGTCTGGATGATATTCGCCTGATCATCCAGCAGGCGCCTGGCTATCTTGAGACGGGTGGTTGGTTGTTGCTGGAGCACGGTTTCGATCAGGCGGCGGCGGTGCGTGAGCTGCTCAGTGCGCGTGGCTTTAGCGCCGTGGAGAGCCGGCGTGACCTGGGCGGCCATGAGCGCATCAGTCTGGGGCGTTTCGATAATGAGTGATGCCATGAATCCGCACGACATGCTGAGTGATGAGGAGCTGCTGCGCTACAGCCGGCAGATTCTCCTGCAACAGATCGATATCGACGGGCAGCTGCGCCTGAAAAACAGCCGCGCGCTGATCGTCGGCCTGGGCGGTTTGGGCTCACCGGTGGCGCTGTATCTGGCGGCGGCCGGCGTCGGTGAATTGCACCTGGCGGATTTCGATACGGTCGACCTGACCAACCTGCAGCGGCAGATCATTCATGACACCGCCAGTATTGGCCAAAGCAAGATCGATTCGGCGAGCCAGCGTCTGCTGGCGCTCAACCCGCAGCTGCGCCTGCAGGCCCATCGTCAGGGGTTGGACAGTGACTCGCTGGCCGCCGCTGTAGCAGCGGTCGATGTGGTGCTGGATTGCTCGGACAACTTCAGCACCCGTGAAGCGGTGAATGCCGCGTGCGTGGCGGCCAAGGTGCCGCTGGTCAGCGGCGCGGCGATTCGCCTGGAAGGTCAGCTCTCGGTGTTCGATCCGCGCCGTGAGGACAGCCCCTGTTACCACTGCATCTACGGCCATGGCAGTGAAGCCGAGTTGACCTGCAGCGAAGCCGGTGTGGCTGGCCCGCTGGTGGGCTTGGTCGGCAGCCTGCAGGCGTTAGAAGCCTTGAAATTACTGGCACCGTTTGGCGAGCCACTGGTCGGTCGCCTGCTATTGATCGATGCGCTGGGCTGTCGTTTCCGTGAGCTGCGGGTCAAGCGTGATCCGGGTTGCAGTGTCTGTGGCAGTGATGCCCAGTAACGCATCAAGAGCCGCGCCTATTGGGGTGTTTGACTCCGGTGTTGGCGGGTTGTCGGTGCTGCGCGAGATTCGCAGCTTATTGCCCAACGAATCGCTGATGTATGTCGCCGACAGCGGCCATGTGCCCTATGGCGAGAAGAGCCCGGAATTTATCCGCGAGCGCTGCCGGGTGCTGGCCGCCTTCCTTCTGTCTCAGGGCGCGAAGGCGCTGGTGCTGGCCTGCAACACTGCCACGGTGGCCGGGGTGGCCGAGTTGCGTGAGTTATACCCGCAGCTGCCGTTGGTGGGCATGGAACCGGCGGTCAAGCCTGCGGCAGCCGCCACGCAAAGTGGCGTGGTGGGCGTGCTGGCCACCACCGGTACGCTGAAAAGCGCCAAGTTCGCCGCCTTGCTCGACCGTTTTGCCAGTGATGTGCGGGTGATTACCCAGCCTTGTCCGGGGTTGGTCGAACGTATCGAAGCCGGTGAGCTGGACGCTGCCGCCACGCGTGAGTTGTTGCAAGGTTATGTCGCGCCGTTATTGGCTGAAGGGTGCGACACGCTGATCCTCGGCTGCACCCATTACCCTTTCATCAAACCGCTTTTGCGCCGCCTGGTTCCTGAGTCGGTCAGTTTGATCGATACGGGGGCGGCTGTAGCGCGCCAGGTGCAGCGGCTGTTGGCCGAGCGTGACCTGCTCGCCACGGGCCCTGCGCAGCCTGCGCAATTTTGGTCGAGTGCCGAACCGCAGGCCATGCAGCACGTGCTGCCCTTGCTGTGGGGTTCAGCGGCCCAGGTGTGTGCACTGCCATAGGTTTTATCAGGGCTGAACTGTTCACGGCCCTAACTATTTCTATACTCTTTGGCAGCGGTTACGCGGTTTTTCGTATCGAATGGAAAAGGATAATAACCATGAGAAAAGTTATCACCCTTGCGGCGCTGGCCGCCTTGGCTTGGGGGCCGGTGAGTGCGGTGCAGGCAATGGACCTGAGTGTGGCCATTGGGCAAAGCGGGGACTCGACCATGACCTATCGCCTGGGGGCGCAGTTTGATTTCCAGCAGAGCTGGTTTGCCAGTGATGTCGGTCGCCTGACCGGTTACTGGGATGGGGCCTACACCTACTGGGAGGGCGACCAAACGGCGAGTAACCACAGCCTGTCGCTGAGCCCGGTATTCGTTTACGAGTTTGCTGGCGAGCGCTTCAAACCCTATGTCGAGGCGGGCATTGGTATTGCTGCATTCAGCAGCACCGAGCTGGAGGACAACGACCTGGGCTCGTCCTTCCAGTTTGAAGACCGCATCGGTTTCGGTGTGCGCTTCGCCGGGCAGGAAGTCGGCGTGCGTGCTCTGCATTACTCGAACGCTGGGCTTAAAAAGCCTAATGATGGGGTTGAGAGTTACACCCTGCATTACCGCATGAGCTTCTAGAGCTCGGGAGCGTTGAAAAAAACCGGATAGCAATCCGGTTTTTTATCTCAGCAGACGGCGCATTTAGCGGTAGATGCTGGCCATGCCCTTGCGCTCATCCAGGCATTCGGGGGAGGCGGTTTCAAACTCCCGGCAGATCAGCGGGCGCACCTCGTAGATGGTGCAGCGCATGGTGTTGCGATCCAGCGCGGCGCACCAGCCGTCATCCAGGCGCAGCATGACTTCACCGCCCCAGTCGTCAGTATCGATATAGCGTTTAGGCACACCGGTATCGGTGATCAGCATGACTTCCAGCTGGCAGCAGCAGGCCGCGCAGTTGCTGCAACTGACTGCGGGGGTGTCTGATAATTGGGTGTGCGGGATCTCTTGGCTCATGCCGCGCAGTGTACGCCATCGGCGTTATGGCGACGCCTGCTGCCGACGTAGGGTGGGTGATTTTTAGCCACCCAGCGAAGAGCTCTACAAGAATCCTAGGGGTTTGCTGGCGCTGCAATCTAAGCGGGCTTGCGGGTTCTTTGAGTTTGCTCATATTGCGCACGGTAGAGCTTGGCGAAGCCGTGCAGCACGGGCATGACCAGGGCCCAGATCGCGCCGATCAGCAACAGGCTCTGCCAGGTGCCATACGGCAAACCGACCCCGGCTATTTGTGCACCGGCGTAATAGGACAGCGGTGCGCCGATGGCACCGAGCAAACTGCCGCGCCACCAGGGTTGAGCCGTCCAGGCCAGGCAATGATTCAGGGTGGTGGCCATTAGCAGCCACAGGCAGGCTAGCCACAGCGGAATCAAGGTGCGCGGTTCGCCGAAATCAAACACCCCGAGGTTAAGCAGAAAACTGTCCAGCGCGCTGCCGGCGATAAACACGCTGACCAACAGCTTGCCTTCGGCTGCCCAACTGCTGGTCCACAGCAGATGCACGGCCACCACGCCTGCGACAATCAGCAGCCACAGGCTGTCGCCGCCAAATACGCAGGCGAACCAACCGAGCTGAAACAGCAGGGTGTTGACGATTAACTTAGCCATCTAGATTTCCCAAAAGTGGCGCCGGACGGGCCGAGGGTTTGGCCAGCAGCAGCTGCGCGGTGCCGATGGTGCGCTCGATAAAGCCGCCCTCGCAATAGCACAGGTAAAACTCCCAGAGGCGGAAGAAGTAATCGTCGTAGCCCTGTTGCTCCAGCTTGTGCCGCGCGTGGCGCAGGTTGTCGTGCCAGATGCGCAGGGTACGTGCGTAGTGCAGGCCGAAGTCTTCCATGTGGTGCAGGTTCATATCGGTCTTGGTGCTGATAACGTCGAGCATCTTGTTCACCGACGGCAGCGCGCCGCCGGGGAAGATATAGCGCTGGATAAAGTCGACGGCGTTTTTCGCCTGTTCATAGCGTTGGTCGCGGATGGTGATGGCTTGTAGCAGCATCAACCCATCAGGCTTGAGCAAGGCCGCACACTGTTCAAAATAGGTGGGCAGAAAGCGGTGGCCGACTGCCTCGATCATTTCGATCGATACCAGCTTGTCGTACTGGCCGGAGAGGTCACGGTAATCCTCTAGCAGCAGGGTAATTTGCCCCTGCAGCCCCAGCGTCTTGATGCGTTGCTCGGTGTAGGCGAACTGCTCGCGCGACAGCGTGGTGGTGGTGACCTTGCAGCCATAGTGGGTGGCTGCGTAGATCGCCATGCTGCCCCAGCCCGTACCGATTTCCAGCAGGTGATCGCTGGGTTTCAGGGCGAGCTTCTGGCAGATGCGTTCGAGTTTGCTGAGTTGCGCCTGTTCCAGGCTGTCGTCGACGCTGCGGAACATGGCCGCCGAGTACATCATGCTCGGGTCGAGGAACAGCTCGAACAGGTCGTTACCCAGGTCATAGTGGGCGGAGATATTCTTGCGCGAGCCCTTGCGAGTGTTGCGGTTAAGCCAGTGCAGCCCCTGGATCAGTGGGCGCCCTAGCTTGGCTAAACCGCCTTCCATCGCGTCCAGCACATCGAGGTTACTGACGAACAGGCGAACCACCGCAGTCAGGTCTGGGGACGTCCAGTAACCATGGATATACGCCTCGCCAGCACCGATCGAGCCATTGCCGGCGACCAGGCCCCAGAGCGCACCATCCTGAACGTGGATCTCGGCGCAGAGGTTGGAATGGGCGTCGCCGAATTCCAAGCGTTCTTCACCTTCGACGACCAGCAGTTGGCCATGGCGCAACTGCTTAAGCTGGCGCAGCACCGCACGGCGCAACAGGCTGGCACCAATGCCGCTGCCGGCGCGCACGGTGTGTTTGGCAGACGCAAGGCTAGAGCTTTTCATGGGGGACGTCCTTTGATGCGGTGCGGGCAACGCGGAAATCACCTTCAGCGGCCCGATGGGTGAACAGGGGGATGCGTTTGAGTAGCAGGCGCAGGGCTTGCCAGTAAATGGCCGCAACGGTCTTGCCGGTCATCCAGGGAAACTGCATCAGGTAGCGGTGCAGACTGGCCCGGTTCAGTTCCGTGCGTTGCAGGCTGAGGCTGGCGTCGAAGATTTTTTCATCCGCCTGCCAGTCGGCCATATGAATACCCAGGCGTTCGCCGGCCGGGCTGAAACTCATGCGGTATTCCAGATCGCGCGGTAGAAACGGCGAAACGTGAAAAGCCTTGGTCACGGCCACATGCTGATGCCCTGTACCCTCGGCCGGCACGACATAGTGATAGCGCTCACGGAACGGGGTATTGCTGACCTCGCAGAGAATCGCCGCCAAATGGCCGTCGGCCTCATAGCAATAGAAAAAGCTTGCCGGGTTAAAGGCCAGGCCCCAGCTGCGTGGCTGAGTCAGCAAACAAATGTGGCCCAGTGGCGTGCGGCCCAGGGCTTCACTGACCCGTTGGCGCACGGCGTCGATCAGGCGCATGCCGCTGCCGGTGAACTGCGGCAGGTAGTCGGTTTCGCGAAAGGCGAAGGCTGAAAAGCGGCCACGGCCGGCCAGCGGCGACAGTGCAAGCACCCGCTCTTGCTCGCTAAGGTCCAGGTAAAGCAGGCCCATGCGGTAGCGGAAGTTATGCAGGCGCGGGCTAAACCGCCGGTGTTGCACCCAGCCGCTGTACAGGGCGCTGTTCATTGCTGTTGGGCTTTTCACTACAGCAACTCACCAAATTCACGGGCCACGCGCAGCGCGCTGACCACACCGTCTTCGTGGAAGCCATTGGCCCAGTAAGCGCCGCAGAAGTAGCTGTGATTGACCCCCAGCAGCTCTTCCCAGCGCGCCTGGGCTTGTGTGCCGGCGAGGCTGTATTGCGGGTGCGCGTAGGTGTAGCGGGCGAGGATTTTGCTCGAGTCAATCAAGGCGGTCTGGTTCAGGCTTACGCAGAAGGTGGTGTCGCTCTGAAGGCCCTGCAAAATATTCATGTCATAGGTCACGGCTGCGGGCTGATCCACTGGCCCGCCGAGGCGATAGTTCCAGCTGGCCCAGGCCAGTGGCCGTTTCGGCAGTAGGCGCGTGTCGGTGTGCAGCACCACGTCGTTGTCGGCATAAGGCAGTGCGCCGAGGATTTCAGTCTCAATCCGGCTCGGTTGCGCCAATAGCGCCAGGGCCTGGTCGCTGTGACAGGCAAACACCACCTTGTCGAAGCGCTCGCTACCTTGTGCGCTGTGCACGGTTACACCGTCTTCATCACGATCAACCCGAGTGACCGGGCAGTTGAGGCGGATATGCTGCTTGAACGATTCGGTCAGCGGCGCGACATAGCTGCTCGATCCACCCTCGATCACGCACCATTGCGGGCGGTCGCAGACGGAAAGCAAGCCGTGGTTTTTGAAGAAGCGCACGAAGAATTGCAGCGGAAAAGCCAGCATGTCTTGCAAAGACATCGACCAGATCGCCGCGCCCATGGGCACGATGTAATGCTGGATAAAACGCTCGCTGTAGGCATTGGCCTTGAGGTAGTCACCGAGGGTCATGTCGCGGGCAATACGTTGCTGATTCAGGTCGTTCAAGGCTTCGCGGTTAAAACGCAGGATGTCGCGCACCATGCCCCAGAACTTCGGTGAAATCAGGTTGCTGCGCTGGGCGAACAGGCTGTTGAGGCCATGTCCGTTGTATTCCACGCCGCTCACTGGGTCGCTGACCGAGAAGCTCATCTCGGTGTCCTTGAAGCCGACGCCTAGCTGGTTGAGCAGGCGGATAAAGTTCGGGTAGGTCCAGTTGTTAAACACAATAAAGCCGGTGTCCACGGCGTAGGTCTGGCCATCGACCTGCACGTCCACGGTGTGGGTGTGCCCACCAATCCAGTCGCTGGCCTCGAATACCGTAATGTCGTGGCGACGGTTAAGCAGGTAGGCGCTGGTCAAACCGGCAATGCCGCTGCCGATAATGGCGATTTTCATGGATTGTCCTTGGTTTTGGCTTCAGTGCGCGCCAGGCGGGCGCCGATGGCCACTTGCAAACGCATGGGCAGATGGCCCAGCAGCTTGAGAATGGCAATAAAGGGGCCGGGGAAGGCGATTTCATAAGGCTGTGCCGCCAAGCGCTCGGCGATATAGCGGGCGGCCTTATCCACCGGCCAGCGCATGGGCATGGCGAAGTCATTTTTCTGCGTCAGCGGGGTGTCGACAAACCCGGGGCTGACCAGGGTGACGGCAATGTTCTCGGCGCGCAGATCGATACGCAGGGTGTCCATCAGGTAGCGCATGGCGGCTTTCGATGCCCCGTAAGCCTCGGCGCGCGGCAGCGGCATAAAGGTCACCGAGCTGCCCACGCCGACCAGATGCGGATTGTTGCCCAGGCGCAGCAAGGGCAGGGCGGCTTCGATGCAGTAGCTGGCGGTAAACAGATTGGCGCGCATCACCCGCTCGATCATGGCGGCTTCGAAGCTGCTGACCTCAACGTACTCACAGGTGCCGGCATTCAGGATGGCGCAATCCAGGGCGCCCCAGACTTGGGCGATATGCTCGCCAATGGCCTGCACTTGAGTGGCATCACTGAGATCGCCGGCCACCACTAACACCTGCTGCGGGTAGCGCTTGGCCAGCGCCTGCAATGGCTCAAGGCTGCGGGCGCTGAGGGCTAAACGATGACCTTGCTGCAGCAGCTGTTCGGCCAGTGCTGCGCCGATCCCGCTGCTCGCACCGGTTAACCAAATACGGCGTGCGTTCATGCCAACCTCCTTTTCAGCCAGCGAATCGCCGAGCCGAGTAAAGGCAGATGCTCATAGAGCAGGCTGCCGGCGTCGAAGTAGTCACGGTGACGATAGACCTTCTTATCTTGCCACAGCAGGTGCGAGCAGCCTTCCACGCGGATCAGTTGGCCTTTGGCCAGACGCGGATGGCGGTAGCTCATGGTCCAGCGCAGGTAGCCTTCACCTTCACGCGCTTGATCAAAGCCATAGAAGTCAAAGCGCAGCTCGCTGACGTTGGCGTACATCTCGGCGAAGTAGCGCTGCATATTGGCCAGCCCGCGCACTTCATGCAGCGGGTCGCAAAACAGCGCGTCGTCGCTGTAGAGCTGGCCCAGGCGCTCGAGGTTGTCTTTGTTCAGCCCGGCAAAGTCCTGGGCGAACTGGCGTAGAAAGTCGCTCAAGAGGCCTCCTCACCGGCAAAGTGCGGCAGGCTTTTGAAGGCGGCCAGCGCACGCGCGCGACTCTTGCTCAGGTCGACAATCGGCGCGGGGTAGTCGGCAATCCCGAACAACCCGCCCATGGCCGCCGGGTTATGAATATTGGTTTTGTTCAGGCCAACCAGCTCGGGCAACCACTGGCGCAGAAAGCGCCCGTCAGGGTCAAACTTTTGCGACTGGCTGAGCGGGTTGAAGATGCGGAAGTAGGGCGCCGAATCGGTGCCGGTGGAGGAACTCCACTGCCAGCCGCCATTGTTCGCCGCCAAGTCACCGTCGATCAGGTGGCGCATAAAGAAGCGCTCGCCTTCGCGCCAGTCGATCAGCAGATTTTTGGTCAGAAACATCGCCACGATCATCCGCAGACGGTTGTGCATCCAGCCGGTGGCCAGCAGTTGGCGCATCGCCGCATCAATGATCGGCAAGCCGGTACGGCCTTCCTGCCAGGCTTTCAGCTCCTGCGGCGCATCACGCCAGGCCAGCGCTTCGGTTTCCGGTCGGAAGGCGCGGTGCATGGACACCCGCGGGTAGCCGACCAGGATGTGTTTGTAGAACTCGCGCCAGAGCAGCTCGTTGATCCAGGTCACCACGCCGATGTTGCCGCTGTCGAACTCGCCCTGATTGGCGGCCAACGCAGCATGCAGGCACTGGCGCGGCGAGATCACCCCTGCGGCGAGGTACGCGGACAGTTGGCTGGTGCCGGGTTTGGCGGGGAAGTCGCGGGCGCTCTGGTAGAAGTCGATCTGCTCTGCGGCGAAATCATCCATGCGCCGGCGCGCCTCGGCCTCACCCGCCGGCCAGAGCTGGCGCAGGGTGTCGCTGGGGGTGGCAAACCCGGGGACCTGTTCCGGTACGGCATCGCTGTTGATCGCCAGAGGATCTTGAGCCTTGGGTGTGGCGATCACGCTCGGTAAGGCGCTGTGCAACCGCTGATAACAGACCTTGCGGAACTGGCTGTAGACCTGGAAATAGGTGCCGGATTTGGTCAGCACGCTGCCGGGCTTGAAGAAGATCTGATCCAGCTGGCTATTGAAGTGGATCCCCAGCGTATCGAGTGCATCGGCCACGCCCTGATCGCGGCGGCTTTCGTGCACGCCGTATTCTTCGTTGACGTGCACCGT
Organism: Pseudomonas spirodelae; assembly: GCF_034653255.1. Taxonomy (NCBI): domain Bacteria; kingdom Pseudomonadati; phylum Pseudomonadota; class Gammaproteobacteria; order Pseudomonadales; family Pseudomonadaceae; genus Pseudomonas; species Pseudomonas spirodelae. The sequence goes on from NZ_JAYEET010000042.1 coordinate 49,368, forward strand.
GCTGATCTGCAGTTGCTGGCATAACTCGCCGATCACCTGCGGCGCGGCGCTCCAATCGTCAGCCTCACGCACTAACAGGGGCACGTTAAGTTTGCCCAGCTCGCCGGCCAGACTTTTCAGGTTACGTAGCCAGAAGTCGACCTTGCTTGGCGCGTCATCGTGCGCCAGCCACTGGGCAGGGCTGATCAGGTACAGCGCCACGGTCGGGCCGCTGCTCATGGCTGCAGCCAGGGCGCTGTTGTCCTGGACCCGTAGGTCGGTGCGGAACCACATCAATTGCAGCATGGAATGTCCCATCAGCTGTGCAGCAGGTTGAGGTCGGTGAGGCTGTGCAGCGCTGCCAACGGGTCGCCCGCCAGGCTCAGTTCGGCGTTCTGCTGGGTGATGGCCTTTAGTTCGTCCGCGTGGATCTGCACCACTTGGCCGACCAGCAGGCAAGGGCAGTCATAGCCGCCCAGCAGGCGTTGCAGGTGCGTACTGTTCAGCGCCTGGCTGGAATACAGCAGCACGGCGCGCGGCTGAATATGTTCGACCGCCAGGGCTAATTCAGGCGGTGGTAGCGGCCAGTCAAAGACCTCGACGGCAACCCCCGCATTGCTCACCAGCCATGCGGTCAGCCACAGGCCGGGCGCCATGGGCAGGTCAGACACGTTGATCAATAACAGCGGCGCGCCATTGTGCTGGCGGTTGTTGTGGTAGAGGCGCGCACCGAGCTTGCTGCGCAGCCAGGAATAGAAAAACACTCGCTCGGCCTGCGCTCCAAACTGATTGCGCCAGCGCAGCTCAAGCTCCTCAAACAGCGGCAGCAGCAGTTGTTCGCACAGCGTGTTGGGTGGGTAGAGCGCCAGCTCGCTGTTGAAACAGTCGTCCAGGCGGCGCTCGTTGAGGTTGCAAATGGCTTCCTGCAATTGCTGGCGCTTGGCTTCCCACTGCGAGCTGGCTTCGGCAAAGGCTGGCTGGTTACTGCGCAGCAGGCCCTTCACCTGGCTGACCGAAACGCCGCGGTTGAGCCACGTCAGGATCGCCTGAATGTGCGCAACATGTTCATCCGAATACAGGCGATGACCTTTGGGGGTGCGGTGCGGCACGATCAGGCCGTAACGGCGTTCCCAGGCGCGCAGGGTGACCGCGTTGACGCCGGTGATGCGCGCGACATCGCGGATCGGCATAAAACCCTGGGCGATGGCGGCCTGGTAGTCGTCGGCGCTCGCCTCAGGGTGGCTCGACTCAAGACTCATAGGGCGTTACGCAAGCTGAGGTTTTCCGGGTGCGGCTGCAGGTAAACCTGTTGCGCGATGTAGGTGTCAGGGTGGCGGCGGAAGTGGTGCTTGAGCAGGGTCATGGGCACCACCAGCGGCACCACACCGTGACGGTACTGGCCGATCAGTTGCTGCATTTCCTGCTTGTCTTCGCTGCTCAGGGCCTGCTTGAGGTAGCCGCTGATGTGCTGCAGTACGTTGCTGTGGCTGCGGCGGGTGGCGCAGCTTTTCAACGCACTCATCAGCTCGCTGAAATAACGCGGCGCCAGCTCATGCAGATCATGCTGGCCGAGGTTGCCGAGCATGCGCCCGAGTAGCTTGTATTGCTGCGGGTTAGTGGCCATCAGCAGGTATTTGTAGCGCGAGTGGAAGGCAATCAAGCTTTGGCGGCTCAAGCCATCGCGCAGCAGCTGTTGCCATTCGGAGTAGGCGAAGACGCGGGTGATGAAGTTCTCGCGCAGGACCGGGTCGTTTAGGCGGCCGTCTTCTTCCACGGGCAGGTTGGGATGGCGGGCGCAAAACGCCTCGGCGAAGATGCCGCGGCCTGGTTCGCTGGGGCGGCCGTTGTCCTGGTAAACCTTGACCCGATGCAGGCCGCAGGACGGTGACTGCTGCATAAAGATGTAGCCGCAGATATCAGTCAGTTCAGTCGCCATGCGCTCGCCGTAAGCGGTCAACGGTGCAGTGACATCCACCTCGCGGTTAACAGTGCCCACCGCGCGCGGCGCTTGCGCGTCACCGACCAGGCGAATCGGCTCACGGGGGATGCTCATACCTATCCCCACTTCGGGGCACACGGGGGCGAAATCAAAGTATTCACTGAGTGTGCGGCTACACAGGCGCGATTCCTTGTGCCCGCCGTTATAGCGAACTTCGGAGCCCAGTAGGCAGGCACTGATGCCCAGTTTGGGTTTGCCGGTGATGGTTTCTGGTGAGCGCATGGGCAACCTCCTATGACGACTTGTACAGATCCTGGTGGATGTACAACTTGGGTTCATCATAGGACTGTAATTGTACAAGTCAATATATTTGTACAACTACGGTATGGCTTTGTGGGGCGATTACTTCCAGCCCATGCGCCACTGCTCGGAGTTTTCCAGCACGCGCCAGTCAAGACGCTGGCAGCGCTGATTGAGTACGGCCTGCAGTTCGATCTGCAGCACCGTGCCTTCCTCGTCACAGAACAGTTCGGTGACGAGGAAATGCTTCTCGCGGTTCTGCGGCTGTGTGGCGGTCCATTTCGACAGCAGCAGCTTGCGCGGGTTAAGCCGGTGTTTGGCCGGCTTACTGCGTGCTTGAGGAGTCATTGCAGGTGCTCGAGCAGTCGCCGGGCGGCTTCTTGGCCACTCAGCCAGGCGCCCTCGACACGGCCAGACAGGCACCAGTCGCCGCAGGCGTAAATACCCAGGTCAGAATCGGCCAGTACCCCCCATTGATGCGCGCTAGCGGGGCGCGCATAGAGCCAGCGATGCGCCAGGCTGAGCGCCGGGGCGGGCACGGCGCAACCAATCAGTTCGGCAAACGCCCCTAGCAGGTGTTCAGTCACCGCTTCTTTGGGCATGTCCAAGTGTTGCTTGGTCCACTGGCTGGTGGCGTGCAGCACCCAGGTGTCGAGTTGTGTGTCGCGTCCGGGCTTGCTGCGGTTGCGGGCCAGCCAGTCGAGCGGGCTGTCCTGCACAAAGCAGCCTTCAACCCGGGTCTCCAGCGCGGTGGGGAATGCCAATGCGACCGCCCAGGTTGGGTCCATGGGCACGCTGGCGGCCGCGCCGGCGAGTTTCGGCACGCTCGACAGCAGGGGGCTGGCTTGTGGTGCCGGGGTGGCGACGATGACGTGGCTGAACGGGCCGTGACTATTGCCGTCGGCGTCCTGCAGGTGCCAATGCTGCTCGCCGCGAAACACTTCGGTGATGCGGCAGGAGAAGTTCACCGGCAGGGCGCCGAGCATGGCGCGGGTAATCGCACTCATGCGTGGGCTGCCGACCCAGCGCACCTGCTCATCTGGCGAGGCGGTGAGCTGGCCGTTATTGAAGTTGTAGAGACTTGGGGTCCATTCGGCGACCCAGCCGCGGGCCTGCCATTGCTGCACCACGTCGACGAAGCGGCGGTCGCGGGCGGTGAAGTACTGTGCGCCGAGGTCCAGTGCGCCGGCATCGCTGCGTTTACTGGACATGCGCCCGCCACTGCCGCGGCTCTTGTCGAACAGTTGCACCGGGTGGCCGGCGGCATGCAGCGCCTGTGCGGCAGACAGCCCGGCAATGCCGGTGCCGATAATGGCGATCGGGAGAAGAGTGGTCATGGTCTACCTCATGTGTTCAAGCGTTAGGCTACGCTTTAGACAAAAGCTATACAATATTGTTTTTGTGTATAAGCTAGTCCGATATATGTCCGGTCTTTTCTATAGTTAAGACAACCTGTGGCCGGATTAAAGCCACAGCAGCGCATAAATCCGCCAAGAGCGGTCATTTATGCAAAGGCGATGCAACGGCCATGCGAGGGAACAACGGATGCACATACTTCTGACGGGTGGTACGGGTTTAATCGGCCGCGCGCTGTGCCGGTATTGGTTGCAGCAAGGCCACCAGCTGACGGTGTGGAGCCGTCGTCCCGAGCAGGTAAAAGCCCTGTGTGGTGAGGCCGTGCGCGGTATTGCTCGGCTCGAAGAATTGGCCGAAGAACCGCTGGATGCCGTGGTCAACCTGGCGGGCGCGCCGATTGCCGATCGTCCCTGGACACGCAAGCGCAAAGCGCTGTTATGGGCCAGCCGAATTGGCCTGACCGAACAACTGCTGGCCTGGCTGCAAAGCCGTGAGCAAAAGCCGGGCGTGTTGCTGTCTGGTTCGGCAGTGGGCTGGTATGGCGACGGCGGCGAGCGCGAGCTGCATGAGGATTCACCGCCCGTCAGCGAGGACTTTGCCGCGCAACTGTGCGGCGCCTGGGAAGAAACCGCCCGGCGTGCCGAGACCCTGGGCATGCGTGTGGTGCTGCTGCGCACCGGGTTGGTATTGGCATGTGACGGTGGTTTTCTAAAACGTCTGTTATTACCGTTCAAGCTCGGCTTGGGCGGCCCTCTGGGCGATGGTCGGCAGTGGATGCCGTGGATTCACATTGACGATCAAATCGCCCTGATTGATTTTCTCCTGCAGCAGCAGGAGGCCAGCGGTCCTTATAATGCCTGCGCGCCGACGCCTGAGCGTAACCGCGCCTTCAGCCAGGCGCTGGGCCGTGAGCTGCATCGGCCGGCCTTTATTCCGGCCCCGGCGTTTGTCCTGCGCCTGGCGTTGGGCGAACTGGCAGAGTTGCTGTTAGGCGGCCAGCGCGCCTTGCCGACGCGCCTGCAGGACCAAGGATTTAGTTTTCGTTTCACTCATTTGGATGTGGCACTGGCGGATTTGCTGGGCCAGCCTAACTAGGATTACGCATGACCGATCACGCCTTGTTACTGGTGAATCTGGGTTCACCTGCCTCCACCTCCGTGGCTGACGTGCGCAGCTACCTCAACCAGTTCCTTATGGACCCCTATGTGATTGATGTGCCCTGGCCGCTGCGCCGGCTGATCGTTTCACTGATTCTGATCAACCGTCCCAAGGCGTCGGCGCATGCCTATGCCTCGATCTGGTGGGAAGACGGCTCGCCCCTGGTGGTGTTGAGTAAGCGCTTGCAACAGGCGATGAAAACATCCTGGACGCACGGCCCGGTTGAGTTGGCCATGCGCTACGGTGAGCCGTCACTGCAAACCGTGCTGACCCGCCTGGCCAGTCAGGGCATCAAGCAGGTCACCTTGGCGCCGCTGTACCCGCAGTTTGCCGACAGCACCACCACCACAGTGATTGAGGAAGCCAAGCGGGTGGTGCGTGAGCAGCAGCTGCCAATACGCTTCTCCATCCTGCCGCCGTTCTATGATCAGCCTGAATATCTGGATGCTCTGGTCGACAGTGCCAAGCCCTATCTGGAGCAGGACTTCGACCATTTGCTGCTGAGTTTTCACGGCTTGCCGGAGCGGCACTTGCACAAGCTGGACGCCACGGGCCATTGCTTGAAGGGCGATGATTGCTGCCGTACGGCCTCACCCGAGGTGCTGGCCAATTGTTACCGCGCGCAGTGCCTGCGCAGCGCCGAGCTGTTTGCCCTGCGCATGGGGCTAAAACCCGAGCAGTGGTCGGTGTCGTTCCAGTCGCGCTTGGGCCGTGCCAAGTGGATTGAACCCTACACCGAGGCACGCCTCGATGAACTGGCCGCGAAGGGGGTGAAGAAGTTGCTGGTGATGTGCCCGGCCTTCGTCGCTGACTGCATCGAAACCCTGGAAGAAATTGGCGACCGTGGCCGCGAACAGTTTGTCGAGGCGGGCGGCGAGAGCCTGCAGCTGGTACCGTGCCTGAATGATCATCCAAGCTGGGTGGCCGCGTTGAAAACCCTGAGTGAACGCGCTCCATTGATGCTCTAACTGAATGTGGCGCGGCTGTCATTCGCTCGAAGGGATGCCGCGCATTCGTCTGATTGATAACACCTAAGGGCGATACTCATTGCCCTGTATCTCGGCCTAAGCTGGCAGTTCTTTCAACCGTCGTGCACCGCACCAGCGGTGCCGAGGAGACTGCCAGTGCCCAACAACAATAACGGCTATCCCTCTTCCACCCGTGCCTGGGTGACTGTCGCCATCCTGATGGTGGCGTATGTGCTGTCCTTTATCGATCGGCAGATTCTCAACCTGTTGGTCGGCCCGATTCGCCGCGATTTGATGATCAGTGACACGCAGATGAGCCTGCTGATGGGCTTGTCATTTGCGCTGTTCTATACCGTCTGCGGGATTCCACTGGGCCGTCTGGCTGACACCAAAAGCCGTCGCGGGTTGATTGCCATTGGCGTGCTGTTCTGGAGTGCGGCCACCGCGGCCTGCGGCATGGCCAAGCTGTACTGGCAGTTTCTGATCTGCCGCATTGGTGTGGGTGTGGGCGAGGCCGCGTTGTCGCCAGCGGCCTATTCGCTGATTGCCGACAGTTTCCCAGCCGAGCGCCGTGCCACAGCCATCAGCGTGTATTCGATGGGGGTTTACCTCGGCTCCGGTATCGCGTTTTTGCTCGGCGGCCTGGTGATCAAATTTGCCTCGGCCCAGGGCGATGTGATGCTGCCGGTATTCGGCGAGGTGCGCCCATGGCAGCTGATTTTCCTGATTCTCGGCGCGGCTGGGGTGTTGTTCACCTTGCTTATGTTGGCGGTCAAGGAGCCGGCGCGGCGCGGTGTTGGTGCCGGGGTGGCGGTGCCGTTGGCGGACGTTGGTCGTTATATCCGTGCTAACCGGCGCACCGTGCTGTGCCATAACTTCGGTTTTGCCGGCCTGGCGTTTGCTGGCTATGGCAGTGCCGCCTGGGTGCCGACTTTCTTTATTCGCACCTATGGCTGGGATGCCGGTCAGGTGGGCATCGTCTACGGCAGCATTGTCGCGGTGTTTGGTTGCCTGGGCATCGTCTTCGGTGGTCGCCTAGCGGATTGGATGGTCAAGCGTGGCAGCAGTGACGCCAACATGCGCGTCGGCCTGTATGCCGCGTTGGGTGCCGTGCCCTGTGTGCTGACCTTCCCACTGATGGACAGTGCGCTGTGGGCCGCGGTGCTGATGGCACCGACGGTGTTCTTCCTGAGCATGCCGTTTGGCGTGGCCCCGGCGGCCATTCAGGAGATCATGCCTAACTCAATGCGCGGCCAGGCTTCGGCGATCTACCTGTTTGTGATCACCCTGATCGGCCTGGGCATAGGCCCGACGGCGGTGGCGTTGGTCACCGACTATGTATTTGCCGATGACAACGCCCTGCGTTACTCGCTGCTGATCGTTACCGCTTTTGCGGTGTTCAGCTCCATTGTGCTGTTGAGCATGGGCCTCAAGCCCTACCGCGAAAGTTTGGTGCGCTTGCAGGGCTGGTCGGCCAATCCTGCTTAGAGCCTGTTACGATCTGCTGCGCGTCGGCCCTGCTGCGTTAAAAACCGGCTGGTGCCCCCGCCCGGTCGGAAGCCGCTTGCGGCAACGCGCTTTAGCGCGACCCGAAGGGCGAGTGAAGCGAGTAATGCTCATGTACAAAAGTACACTCGCGTGCGAGCCCAGTCCGCTTCCTCGCCGGTTAGACCAGCCGAAGGCTGTTACTGGCGTAGCGCCTTGCATTGCTCTAGCTCGCGAGATCGTAAACAAGCTCTAGATAGTTAGTTGCATAAAAAAGCCCCGCAGAAGCGGGGCTTTTTAGTGGATGCGATTTACAGGTCGGGCTCTTCCAGCACGGTTTTGCTGCGCCAGCCTTCGCCGCCGGGCAGCAGCAGGTTGAGCAGCAGTGCCGTAATGGCGCACAGCGAGATGCCAGACAAGGCGAAGTCGCTGTTACCCATGACCATGCCGCCAATGCCGAACACCAGGGTGATCGAGACGATGATCAGGTTGCGCGCCTCGGACAGGTCGACCTGATGGCGGATCAGGGTGTTCAAACCGACCACCGCGATGGAGCCAAACAGCAGGCAGAGGATGCCACCCATCACCGGTACGGGAATGCTCTGCAGGGCGGTGCCGAATTTGCCGACAAAGGCCAGGCCGATGGCAAAGCAGGCGGCCCAGGTCATGATCTTCGGGTTGTAGTTCTTGGTCAGCATCACCGCGCCGGTGACTTCCGCATAGGTGGTGTTGGGCGGGCCGCCGAGCAAGCCAGCTGCCGAGGTGGCCAGGCCGTCGCCAAGCAAGGTGCGGTGCAGGCCTGGCTTCTTGATAAAGTTTTTGCCGGTGACGCTGCCAATCGCGATGACCCCGCCAATGTGCTCAATGGCGGGCGCCAGAGCGACTGGCACGATGTACAGAATCGCCCCCCAGTGCAGCTCCGGGGCGACGAAGGCCGGCAGGGCCAACCAAGGTGCTGCAGCGACTTGGCTGGTGTCGATCACCCCACACAAGGCCGCGACCACGCAGCCGGCGATAATCCCCGCGAGAATCGGCACCAGGCGCAGCAGGCCCCTGCCCATCGCAGCGACCAGCACGGTGGTGATCAGCGCTGACATCGAAATCAGCATGGCGATTTCATACGGAATCAGTTGCGCACTGCCATCACCGGCCTTGCCCATGGCCATATTCACCGCCACAGGCGACAGCGCCAGGCCGATGGAAATGATCACCGGGGCAATCACCACGGGTGGCAGCAGGCGGTCGATAAAACCCGCGCCCCTGATCCGTACCACGGCGCTGAGCAGGATATACACCAAGCCGGAGGCGACGATGCCACCGAGTACGGCCGGTAAACCGAACTCGCCTTTGGCGGCGAGAATCGGCGCAATAAAGGCAAAGCTGGAGGCCAGGAAGACGGGCACCTGGCGACCGGTCACCAGCTGGAACAACAGGGTGCCGATGCCCGCAGTGAACAGGGCGACGTTAGGGTCCATGCCGGTGATCAGCGGCATCAGCACCAGTGCGCCGAAGGCCACGAACAACATCTGTGCGCCAGAAATGCCCTGGCGCCAGAGTGGGTCGTTGTATTCATCGCTCATGAATTAGGCGTCCTTCTGCTTGGTGCCGAAGATCTTGTCGCCCGCATCACCGAGGCCAGGAATGATGTAGCCATGCTCGTTCAGGCACTGGTCGATGGACGCGGTATAAATCGTCACGTCCGGGTGCGCGTCGTTGACGGCCTTGATGCCTTCCGGTGCAGCGACCAGCACCATGGCGCGGATTTCCTTGCAGCCAGCTTTTTTCAGCAGCTCGATGGTCGCCACCATCGAGCTACCCGTGGCGAGCATCGGGTCGATGATCATGGCCAGGCGCTCGTCGATTTCCGGCACCAGCTTTTCCAGGTAGGTGTGCGCCTGCAGGGTTTCTTCATTGCGCGCCACGCCCACGGCGCTGACCTTGGCGCCGGGAATCAGGCTGAGCACGCCTTCGAGCATGCCAATGCCAGCGCGCAGGATCGGCACCACGGTGATTTTCTTGCCGGAGATTTTTTCCACCTGCACGGTGCCACACCAGCCCTCGATCTCGTAGCTCTCCAGGGGCAGATCCTTGGTCGCCTCGTAGGTCAGCAGTGCGCCGACTTCCTGGGCCAGTTCGCGGAAGTTCTTCGTGCTGATATCGGCGCGGCGCATCAGGCCGAGTTTGTGACGGATCAGCGGGTGGCGGATCTCAAGGATGGGCATGGGCAGGGGTCTCCGGCAGGACGGGCAAAATTCGCGCTTAGATTAATGCATTGGCGCTGCCTCGTGCTGCGCCAAGATGGCCTAATGTCGCTAAATAGCGGCTAATGTGTCGATGATTAGCTGTGCTTGCAGACAATTACCGCAGTTGGTCTGGCCGCACTTGCTCTGTGCGGTGCAGATGCGTACCTTTGCCGGCTTTTATTTTGACGCATCGATCAGCTTTTTGGTCTGAACGTCCCCGCTCCCAAGAGGAAACAGCATGTCCGTCGATCTCGCGCATATCCGCCAAGTCATGGCCGAAGCCGATTGTCTGCACAGCAATGCCGAGGTCGAGGTGGCTATCGACGCCATGGCAGCAGTCATCAACAGTGAGATGGCCGACAGCAATCCCGTGGTGTTCTGCGTGATGAACGGCGGCCTGATCTTCTCCGGCAAACTGCTGCCCAAGCTCAACTTCCCGCTGGAGTTGTCCTACCTGCACGCCACCCGCTACCGCAATGAAACCAGCGGCGGTGAGTTGTTCTGGAAGGCCAAACCGGAAATCTCCTTTATAGACCGTGAGGTGCTGATCATCGATGACATCCTCGATGAAGGGCACACCCTCGGTGCCATCATCGACTTTTGCCGTCATGCCGGCGCCAAGAACGTGCGCATCGCTGTGCTGGTAGACAAGGCCCACGACCGTAAGGCCCGCCCTGATCTCAAGGCTGATTACGTCGGTCTGTCCTGCTTGGATCGCTATGTGTTTGGTTACGGCATGGATTACAAAGGCTACTGGCGCAATGCGCCGGGTATCTACGCGGTTAAAGGTCTTTAAGCACGGCCACTGTAGGGTGGAAAACCGCGAAGCGTTTTCTACCAACAAGGTCCATGGCGGATAAGCTGCGCGTTATCCACCCTACGTTGCTGATTTCCCCGGATTGCATCCGGGCTACTCTTCCGTTGATTCCTCATCAGCCTGTGGCGCCAGCCAGCGCAGGGCCTTTTCTCGGGCTTGCAGTAGATCGCGCACATAGGCCAGCTGCCCCTCAACGCGCACGATTCCCGCGCGGCGTAATTGCAGGCGCACCTGCGGTGTCGGCCCGCTCAGTACTAGGCCTACATGCTGCTCGCGGTAGTCGCGCAGTACATTCTCCAGCGCCGCCAGGGCGGTCATGTCCAGCAGCGGCACAGCGCTGATATCGACGATCACGACCCTCACTCCTGGGGTAAAGCGCCTGAGTACGCTTAGGGCTTTCTCTGCAGCGCCGAAGAACAGCGGGCCGCGAATGGCGTAGGCCAGCACATGTTCGGGCAGGTCATTAAGCGCCTGATGAAAGTGCTTGGGCAGCGCTTCAGTATCGGTCAGGTCGCTCATGCGCTTGATAAACAGCCCGGCCGCCAGCAGCAGGCCGACACCCACGGCCAGCACCATATCGAACAGCACGGTAAGTATCAGGCAGGTCAGCAACACCAGCACGTCACTGCGCGGGGCGATGCGCAGGGTGTGCCGTACATGACGTGGCTCGCTCATGTTCCACGCCACTATCAGCAGCAAGGCCGCCAGTGCCGCCATCGGCAGGTAGCTGAACAAAGGGGCGAGAAACAGAATAGCGATCAGCACCACGCCGGCGTGGGCGATGGCGGCCAACGGAGAGTAAGCCCCGGCGCGGACGTTGGCGGCGCTGCGGGCAATCGCGGCGGTGGCGGTGATGCCGCCGAACAGCGGCGCGACCAGGTTGCCGATGCCCTGGCCGATCAGCTCACCATTGGGGTCGTGTTTGCTGCCGGTCATGCCGTCGGCGACCACTGCACAGAGCAGCGATTCGATGGCTCCGAGCATGGCGATGGCAAAGGCCGGTGCCAGCAGTTGGCGGAACAGCTCGAAGCTCACCGTCAGCGGCTGGCCATCGGCACCGGGCAACTGCCAGGGCCAGACAAAGCTTGGCAGAAACGGCGGAATGCCAGGGTGTTGGATGCCATCGAGGCTGTAGCTGAAGCGTTCGCCAAGGGTTGCCACCGGTATCTGCAGGCTTTCCAGTAGCAGGCCGAGCAGTGCGCCAACAGTCAGCGCCACCAGATGCCCGGGTATTTTTGGCACCCAGCGTGTCCACGTCAGCAGTACCGCCAGGCATACCAGCGCCACCAGGCAGTCACCCACTTGCAGGCTGGGCAGGGCATGTAGCAGCCCGTTGAGTTGTTCGATGTAGTTGTGCGGCTCGCCGGCCAGGCGCAGGCCCAGCAGGTCTTTGATCTGCAGGGTGGCGATGACGATGCCGATGCCAGCGGTAAACCCCAGCGTCACCGGGTAGGGGATAAATTCGATCAAACGTCCGGCGCGCATCAGCCCCAGAGCAATCAGGATTACCCCGGCCATCAGGGTGCACAGCAGCAGGCCGGCGAGGCCGAATTGCTGGGTGATCGGTAGCAGAATCACTACAAAGGCGGCGGTCGGCCCGGAAACGTTGAAGCGCGAACCGCCAAACAGGGCCGTCAGCGTGCCGGCCACCAGCACCGTATACAGGCCGTGTTGCGGCGCCACGCCGACGGCAATCGCCAGGGCCATGGCCAGCGGAATGGCGATGATACCGACGGTTACACCGGCGCTCAGGTCGCTGCGCAGGTGTTTCCAGCTGTAGCCGGCGCGCAAGGTCTGGCGCCAGGCAGAGAACAGCGGCGGTAAAGGCAGCGACATAGTGACTCCTTCTTGTTTGGTTTAGGAGGCTTGGCGCAGTATAGAAGCCGGGCGCAGCGTGCTGTGTTGACCTAAGTCGGCTATTGCCTGATCGAGGCGCGTGTTAGGCAAAACGGCTGAGTTGCATGCGTTGAGCCATTGCCCGCCCCGGGGGTACACTGCCGGCCCCGTGTGGCCTGGTTAGCTGGAGTGAGTGATGCGTAAAGACAAGAAACAGGTGATTGGCGAAGAGATTGGTGACGAGCCGATCAAGCTGTTCCTCAGCGTGGAACCGGCTGATGCCACGCCGCCGTCGCTGCACAAGCTGGTCAAGGCCTACCGCGGCCTGCGTATTGATGACTTCGAGCGGTTTGTTGGGTTCTTCGTTGAGTCGGGCTACGACCTGAATGCTAAAGACGCCCAGGGCAATGACTTTATCGCGCTGATTCAAGATCAACGCTTTGCCGAACCCTATGTTGACGTGATCAAAGCCGCTCGCGGCTAAGAACCAGCTCAACGTCTGCTGCGCGTCGGCCCTGCTGCGTTAAAAGCAGGTTCGGAATGCTCATTTACAGTCGTAAACTCCGCTTCCTCACCTGCTTTTGCCTTGCATGGCTCTAGCTCGCGAGACATTGAACAGGTTCTATATCTCTCTCGACTGGGCCGCGACTTGTTCGCGGCTTTGTTGTTTCTAAAACCCGCGCTGCTTCTTGCTGATAATCACGTAAATCAATAGTGCTGGGCGGGGCGAGACGACCGGTCATATTCTTGCCGGCATGAACACTAGCATCCGACTCGACAAGCGTGACCTGATCCTCGCCAAAGGTGCCGAGGTGATGACCCGTCGTGGTTATCACGGTGCCGGCGTGCAGGAAATCGTGCAGGCAGCTGGGGTGCCCAAAGGCTCCTTCTACCACTACTTCGCCAGCAAGGAAGACTTTGCCCTGCAGGCCTTGCAGCAGGTCTATCAGCCGCGTCTGGCGCGTTATGCCGAAGCGCTGGCCAATCCTGCATTGAACCCGCGCGAGCGCATCATCGGTTATTACGCCGAGCTGGTGGAGCACTTCGCCCGTCAGGAACGCCTGGAATATCACTGCTTTATCGGCAGCCTGAGCTTCGAGATGGCCGAGCTGTCACCCGCGCTGGGCCTGCAGGTCGATGCGATTCTGCAGTCCTCGGCAGACACCCTGCAGCGCTGCCTTGAGCAGGCGCAGGCTGCCGGTGAACTGCCTGCCCATGAGGATTGCCGCAACCTGGCGAGCTTTATCGCCAATGCCTGGCAAGGCGCTTTGACCCGGCTCAAAGTGGCGAACAACACCCAAGCACTCAATGACTTTATCCAGCGTCTGCAGCTGTTGCTGCGGGCCTGATTTTTAAAACACCTTGAACTAGACGACCGGTCACCTGCCCGGCCAGAGGAATACTGATGAGCGATCCCGTTAAAGCGCTGTTCCAACCTTTCACCCTGGGCAACCTGGAGCTGCCGACCCGTGTGGTCATGGCGCCGATGACCCGTTCTTTCTCGCCGGGTGGCGTACCCAACAGCAAAGTCATCGAGTATTACCGCCGCCGCGCTGCTGCGGGCGTTGGCCTGATCGTCACCGAAGGCACCACAGTGGGCCACAAAGCCGCCAACGGTTACCCGAACGTGCCGCGTTTCTACGGTGAAGACGCCCTGGCCGGCTGGCAGAAAGTGGTTGAGGCGGTGCACGCCGAAGGCGGCAAGATCGTTCCGCAACTGTGGCACGTGGGTAATGTGCGCAAGCTGGGCACCGAGCCAGACGCTAGCGTCCCAGGCTATGGCCCGAGCGAAAAAATCAAAGACGGTACTGTCGTGGTTCACGGCATGACCCAGGACGACATCAACGAAGTGATCGCCGCGTTCGCCCAGGCCGCCAAAGATGCCCAAAGCATCGGCATGGACGGCGTGGAAATCCACGGTGCGCACGGTTATCTGGTTGACCAGTTCTTCTGGGAAGGCACCAACAAACGCACCGACCAATACGGTGGCGACCTGGCCCAGCGTTCGCGCTTTGCCATCGAACTGATCCAGGCCGTACGCGCCGCCGTGGGCCCGGACTATCCGATCATCTTCCGTTTCTCGCAGTGGAAGCAGCAGGATTACAGCGCACGTCTGGTGCAGACACCGGAAGAGCTGGGGGCTTTCCTCAAGCCGCTGTCGGATGCCGGCGTGGATATTTTCCACTGCTCGACGCGGCGCTTCTGGGAGCCGGAATTCGACGGCTCCGAGCTGAACCTGGCCGGCTGGACGCGCCAGCTGACTGGCAAGCCAACCATCACCGTCGGCAGCGTCGGCCTGGACGGCGAGTTCCTGCAGTTTATGGTCAACACCGACAAGGTGGCCCAGCCGGCCAGCTTGGAAAACCTGCTGGAGCGTCTGAACAAGCAGGAGTTCGACCTGGTAGCCGTAGGCCGCGCACTGCTGGTTGACCCAGACTGGGCGGTAAAAGTACGCGATGGTCGCGAGCAGGACATTCTGCCGTTCAGCCGTGATGCCCTGATGAGCCTGGTCTAACCTTCGCTGGTTTCGTGTGCGTCGCAAAACGGCGCATCACGCCTCAAGCCCCGGCACATCGGGGCTTTTTTTCGTCCGCGAAAAGCGGCGGCGCTGGCCTCTTTTCGCTGCGCGGGCAGGGCGCCCGGCATTGACTACTATTGGCTTTGCTCTGTTTTAACCACAAGGACTCTCCATGAAGCGTTTTGCCACGGTTCTCTGCAGTGTTGTGTTGCTGACGTTAATTGCACTGACCGCTGCGGTTGCCTGGAACTGGGCACCGGATCGCGCGGTGGCTGACCTCAAACCACGCTGGGCCTTGCCGCCTTCGCAGTTCGTGGCCATCGACGGCATGCTGGTGCACCTGCGTGATCAAGGCCCGCGCGATGACCCCGCACCGATTGTGCTGCTGCATGGCACCTCGGCCAGTCTGCACACTTGGGAGGGGTGGGTGGCGGCGTTGCAGGACAAACGCCGGGTTATCAGCCTGGACCTACCCGGCTTTGGTTTGACCGGACCGTTCCCCGATAACGATTACCGAATTGAGCATTACAGCCAGTTCCTTGCCCACGTGCTGGACCAGTTACAGGTGCCGCGTGCGGTGCTGGCGGGCAACAGCTTTGGCGGCCAGCTGGCTTGGCAGTTTGCCCTCGATTACCCGCAGCGGGTCGAGCGTCTGGTACTGGTGGATGCCGCTGGTTATCCACGCAATGCCACCTCTGTGCCCATTGCTTTTCGTCTGGCGCAGATCCCCGAACTGGCGCCCTTGATGGCCAATCTGCTGCCCCGGCCGGTGATTGAGGCCAGTGTGCGCAACGTTTATGGCGACCCGAATAAAGTCACGGATGCGCTGATTGATCGCTATTACGAATTGGCCTTGCGCGCCGGTAATCGCGGCGCCCTGCGTCAGCGCTTTATTCAGGCCGAAGGCGGGCGCAATTACAGCCGTATTAGCGAGATCAACACGCCGACCCTGATTATCTGGGGCGGCCGTGATGAGTTGATTCCAGTGGTCAACGCCGAGCGCTTCAAGCGCGATATCAAAGGCAGCCGCTTGGTGCTGTTTGATGAGCTGGGGCACGTGCCCCAAGAAGAGGATCCCGAGCGCACCGTGAAGGTGCTGATGGACTTTCTAGAGCGCTAGCGAATCAGGTTAAGCGGCTTAATGCTTGGCATAAAGCACTGATATTAATAAGAAAATTACCTCAGGTAGGCCGCTGGCGTGCTTTGTGCTATCGCTGTTAGCACAAGTTGGCTTTGGCCAATCATGGTCTAGGCTCTCGGCATAACAATTATTCGGCAGGTAGCGCAATGCCCACGCCAATCAGGCTGTTTGTGAACGCAGTAGAAGCGCTTAATCGAGTCGTTGGGCGTTTCGCCATGTACCTGATTTTCGCCATTCTAGGTGTGCTGTTGTACTCCTCAATCAGCAAGACCTTCTTTATGCCGGCCGCCTGGACGTTGGAGTCCGCGCAATTTCTGATGGTCGCCTACTTCCTGCTCGGCGGCGCCTATTCCATGCAGCTAGACGCTCATGTACGCATGGACCTGTTCTACAGCCGCTGGTCGCCACGTGCTCGCGCCGTGATGGATGCGATCACCATCGGCTTTCTGATTTTCTATTTGGTGTTCCTGCTCTACGGCGGTATTTCCTCGACCCAGTACGCCCTGGAGTACAGCGAAACCAGTTACTCCGCCTGGTCGCCACCCATGGCCCCAATCAAGATCATCATGTGCATCGGCATCGCCCTGATGCTGCTGCAGGCCATTGCCACGCTGTTCAAGGACATCGCTGCCGCGCGGGGGGAACCGCTGTAATGGATTACGAGCTGATAGCCCTGCTGATGTTCTCCTCGATGATGTTGCTGCTGCTCACCGGTAAGCGCGTATTTGGCGCGATTGGTTTTGTCGCGGTGGTGGCCGCTTTGCTGCTGTGGGGCGATGGCGGTTCGGAAATGGCCTTTAGCGCGGCCATGAAACTGATGAAGTGGTACCCGCTGCTGACCCTGCCGCTGTTCGTGTTTATGGGTTACATGCTCTCTGAATCGGGGCTGGCCGAAGACCTCTACAAGATGTTCCATGTGTGGATGGGGCCACTCAATGGCGGGCTGGCAGTGGGCACCATCGGCTTGATGGTGGCGGTCTCGGCGATGAATGGCCTGAGCGTGGCCGGCATGGCCATAGGTGCGAGTATTGCTCTGCCCGAGCTGCTGCGCCGGGGCTACGACAAGATCATGGTCACCGGGGTGATTCAGGCCGGCAGCTCGCTGGGCATCCTGATTCCGCCCAGCGTCGTGCTGGTGCTGTACGGCATGATCGCCCGTCAGCCGGTGGGTCAACTGTGGCTGGCGGGTGTGTTCCCAGGTCTGCTGATGGCGGGGTTGTTTGTCCTGTACATCATCATTCGCTGCCGCTTGCAGCCTGAGCTGGGGCCGGCGTTGTCCGAAGAAGAACGCGAGCAGATCAGCTGGAAGGAAAAGCTGTTGCTGCTCAAGGCTGGCATCGCGCCGCTGTTTATCTTTTTCTGCATGACCGGGCTGTTTCTCATGGGCATCACCAGCCTGGTGGAAAGTTCGGCAGTGGGCGCTGCCGCCGCCACCTTCACCGCCTTGGTCAAGGGCCGGCTAACTCGCAGCGTGATGGAAGAAACCCTGCGCAAGACCCTCGGCATCAGCTGCATGTTTATGTGGATCATCCTTGCTGCCCTGTGTTTTGGCGCGGTGTTCGACGGCCTGGGTGCGGTCAAGGCGATTGAAGCGTTCTTCCTCGAAAGCCTGGGGCTGGGGCCCTGGCAGGTGCTGATTCTGATGCAGCTGTCGTTCATCCTGATGGGTATGTTCCTCGATGACACCGCCATGCTGGTGATCGTCGCTCCGCTGTATATCCCGCTGGTCGGGGCGCTGGGTTTTGACCTGGTCTGGTACGGCGTGCTCTACACCATTACTTGCCAAATCGCCTACATGACCCCGCCTTTCGGCTACAACTTATTCCTAATGCGCGCCATGGCACCGCCTGAGGTGTCGTTGCGCGATATCTACGTATCGGTCACGCCATTCGTGCTGATCATGGTGCTGGCGCTGGTGCTGGTGATGGTCTTTCCGCAAATCGCCCTGTGGTTGCCGCAGTGGCATTACGCCCGTTGAACCCATGAATTTCAGGAGTCGGTCAGCGCAGTTGTACCCATAGAAGCCTCTGAGGATTGCCGTGACGTGCACGGGTAGCGATGCCGTACGCAATCCTCAAGGGCTTTGTGCAAACGTCGGGTACAGGTTACCCCTCTGAAAACGCTGCCCGGCCCATGAGGGCAAGCAGTGCGGTTGTATGCCATCTGAATCGATAATTGTGGAGATAACAGCATGAGTACGAGACGCAGTTTTCTGAAAACCGCCGCGGTGGCCACCGGGGCAGCGGGTGCAACGGCACTGGGTTCCTCGCATATTTATGCGGCGGAGCCGAAGAAAATCATCTGGCGCCTGCAAACCTACGCTGGCCCCGCGCTGGGTGAACATGTGATCAAGCCGTCGATCGATGCCTTCAACAAGGCCGCCAATGGCGAGATGGAAATTCAGCTGTATTACGCCGATCAGTTGGTGCCCACCGGCGAGCTGTTCCGCGCCATGCAGAAGGGCACCATCGATGCGGTGCAGAGCGATGACGACTCCATCGCCGCACCGGTGGACATTTCAGTGTTCGGCGGCTATTTCCCATTTGCCACCCGTTACAGCCTGGACGTGCCGGTACTGTTCGAAAAATACGGCCTCAATGAAATCTGGGCAGAGGCCTACGGCGAGGTTAAAGGCGTTACCTGGCTCGGAGCCGGCGCCTGGGACCCTTGCCACTTTGCCACCGTGGAGCCGATTACCAAGCTTGAGCATCTCAAAGGCAAACGCATCTTCACCTTCCCTACGGCAGGCAAATTCCTCTCCCGCTTCGGCGTCATTCCGGTCACCTTGCCTTGGGAAGATGTTGAAGTGGCCATGCAAACCGGTGAGCTGGACGGTATTGCCTGGTCCGGTATCACCGAGGACTACACCGTCGGTTGGGCCAACGTGACCAAGTACTTCCTCACCAACAACATTTCCGGTGCCTGGTGCGGCTCCTACTTCGCCAACTCAGATCGCTGGGCAGAGGTGCCCGAACACCTGAAAACCCTGTTCAAACTGTGCATGGACAGCTCCAACTACTACCGCCAGCACTGGTACTGGGGGGGCGAGGCGCAGCTGCGGGTTGAGGGCGGCAAGCTGGAGCTGACGTCCATTGCTGCCGAGGAATGGGCAACCGTGGAAGCCGAGGCGCTGAAGTTCTGGGATGAAATCGCCAAAACCAGCCCACGCTGCGCTCGGGTGGTGGAGATCTTCAAGAAGTACAACGCGCTGATGGCCAAGGCTGGCGCGCCGTATCGCTGATCGCATCGACCCGCCTGCAAACCACGCCCGCCCCTCAAGGAGCGGGCGTTTTGCTGTGTGCAGGGCGCTGCTTCCTCACCTGCGCTGTAGCGGCAGCCGCGTGCTGCAGTTATTTCCCGTAACCGCCTGCCAACTCGACAATCCTGTACCACACTCATGTGGCTTTTGCCGGCTGTTCTAACAGGCGTTGGGTGGTAGTCGGAGCGCATTGTGCGGTTTTTTGGGGGTGCGCTTGAGGCTCTGTTGTTGCCTGTAGGACTGACACCGGATGGTCAGCCATAACAACAAGAAACAGGTGCATTTATGCTCAATCCGCGAGACGTAAAAACCGCCGATGATGCCAGGCGCATTATCGAGGAGCGTGGCCTCAGTCATATCAAGGTTGGGGTGTTTGATAACGATGGGGTGATGCGCGGCAAATACCTCAGCCGCAGCAAATTCTTTTCGGCACTCGACAGCGGCTTTGCCTTCTGTGATGTGGTGCTGGGCTGGGATGTAAAAGACCAACTCTACGACAACGTGCAGTACACCGGCTGGCACACCGGCTACCCGGATGCGCCCGTGCGGGTACTGCCGCATACCTGCCGCGACTTACCGTTTGAGAACGGCATGCTGCTGTTTATTTGCGAGTTTGCCGAGGCAGCAGAAAAGGTCTGCCCGCGCGGCACCTTGCGCCGTGTGGTGGAGCGCTGCAAAACCATGGGCTTTGATGCCTTTGCCGCGCTGGAATATGAATTTTTCATGTTCGACGAAACCCCTGAATCCGCCCGTGCCAAGGGTTTTCGTGACCTCAAGCCCTTTACCCCGGACTGGTTCGGCTACTCGATGATCCGCAACTCGGTGCATGCCGAGCTTTACCACGAAATTCTTGAAATGGCTGAACGCATGGACTTTCCCATCGAAGGCCTGCACACCGAAACCGGCCCCGGCGTACTGGAGGCAGCTATTGCCTATGACCGCGCTGAGGATGCGGCGGACAAAGGTGCGCTGTTCAAAACCTTTATGAAGGTGCTGGCCCAGCGAAACGGACTAATGGCCACCTTTATGGCCAAGTGGTCGGGCAAGTACCCGGGGCAGAGTGGGCATATCCATGTGTCCCTGCGTGATCTGGCCAGCGGCAAGTCGGCGTTTTACGACCCCAGCCAGGCGCACAACATGAGCAAGATTCAGCGCCACTTCCTTGCCGGCCAGCAGCGTTTGATGCCGGAATTTCTCTGCATGGTGGCGCCGACGCTGAACAGCTACCGCCGCATGATCCCAGGTTTTTGGGCGCCCACGGACGCTACGTGGGGCGTGGAAAATCGTACCGCTGCATTACGGGTGATTCCCGGCACTGATAAATCCCAGCGGCAGGAGTACCGCTTGGGCGCTGCTGATGGCAATCCTTATCTAGCCCTCTCGGTTGCGCTTGGCTCAGGGTTATATGGCGTGATGCAGGAGTGGGAACCGACTGAGCCTGTGGTGGGCAATGCCTATGCCGTGAAACACCCGGAAGAGCTGGCCCTGCCGCGTACCCTTTGGGATGCCGCGCAGCGCTTAAAAGGCTCAACAGCGGCTCGCGAGCTGTTTGGCGATGAGTTCGTCGAGCACTTCGCCGCCAGCCGTGAGTGGGAAGAGCGCGAATACCGTCGGCATGTCAGCGATTGGGAGCTGGATCGCTACTTCGAAATCATTTAGGTCGCACACCGATGTGGATCGGGCTACGGAGTATTCAATGAGTAAGTTGCAGTGCATTTCCCCAATCGATGGCTCGGTGTATGTCGAGCGCCATCTGGCGTCCAATCCCGAGATCCAGGCGGCGCTGGTCAAGGCCGAGCTGGCGCAAAAGGTCTGGAAAAATACCCCGCTGGCGCAGCGTATCGCTATCGGCCGTAAGGCCATTTCTGCCTTCGCGGCCAAGGAAGACCAGCTGGCAAAAGAGTTGTGCTGGATGATGGGGCGGCCGATTCGTTATGCCGCCGGCGAGGTGCGCGGCTTTGTTGAGCGCGCCAGCTATATGGCCGACATCGCTGAGCAGGCCCTGGCCGATATTCATGTTCCGGAAAAAACCGGCTTCATCCGCTTTATTCGCCGTGAACCCCTGGGTGTGGCGCTGGTGATCGCCCCATGGAATTACCCCTATCTGACGGCCGTGAACGCGGTGATGCCGGCGCTGCTGGCGGGTAATGCGGTGTTGCTTAAACATTCTGCGCAAACCCCGCTGTGCAGTGAGCGAATGGTGGAGGCCTTTATCGAGGCCGGTTTGCCGGACGGTGTATTCCAGTACCTGCACCTCAGCCACGGCGAGACCGAGGCGCTGATCCAGGCGCCGACTATCGCTCACGTCGCATTCACCGGTTCGGTGCCGGGCGGCACCATGGTCGAGCGTGTGGCGGTGGGGCGCTTCCTTAGTATTGGCCTGGAATTGGGCGGTAAAGATCCCGCCTATGTCCGTGCCGATGCCGACCTGGCCCATGCGGTGGAAACCACAATAGACGGGGCGTTCTTCAACTCCGGGCAATCCTGCTGCGGCATCGAACGCATCTATGTACACGAAGCGCTCTATGACGCCTTCGTCGAGCAGGCGGTGGCGCTGGTCAAACAGTACAAACTCGGCCGCTCCGATGACCCGGACACCACCCTCGGTCCACTGGTACGTGCCGAGGCGGCGGACTTCGTCCGTGGGCAGATTCACGATGCCATTGAGCAGGGGGCTGTGGCGCATCTGGTGCCAGCCGATTTCGCCCAGGACCACCCCGGCTCTCAATACCTCGCGCCGCAGGTACTGACCAACGTACACCACGGCATGCGGGTGATGACCGAAGAATCCTTCGGCCCGGTAGTAGGCATCCAGAAAGTCAAAAATGATGAAGAAGCCCTGGCGCTGATGAACGACAGCGAGTTCGGCCTGACTGCCGCGATCTTCAGCCGTGACGTCGATGCTGCTATGGCCTTGGCCGACCGGGTGGAGGCTGGCACGGTGTTCCTCAATCGCTGCGACTACCTTGACCCGGCATTGGCCTGGACCGGGGTGAAGCACTCCGGGCGTGGTTGCACCTTATCCAGTGTGGGTTTCGAGCATGTGACCCGGCCGAAATCCTTCCACTTCAAGACCCAGCTGTGAGGCGCGTATGGACCTGAATCACTACCGTATGAATTGGAACTACCCGACCTCGGTACGCGTCGGTGTGGGCCGCATCAGTGAACTGCCGACGGCTTGCCGGCAGCTGGGCATGAGCGCGCCGCTGCTGGTCACTGACCCTGGCCTGGCTGCATTGCCGATGATCGACCGGGCGTTGCTGCACTGCCGTGATGATGGTCTCAAGGCTGGGTTATTTAGCGGTATCAAAGGCAACCCCACTGGGCAGAACGTGATGGATGGAGTTGCCGCATTTAAAGCCGGTGGGCATGACGGCGTGATCGCCTTTGGCGGTGGCTCGGCGCTGGATGCGGGCAAGGCCATCGCCCTGATGGTCGGACAGAATCGGCCGCTGTGGGATTTCGAGGACATCGGCGACAACTGCGAGCGCGTCAATGTCGCGGGCATGGCCCCGGTGGTGGCGGTGCCAACCACGGCCGGCACTGGTTCGGAGGTCGGCCGCTCCTCGGTGATCACTGACGATGCGGCGCATATCAAACGCATCATCTTTCACGCACGCATGCTCCCGGCGCTGGTAATCCTCGACCCAGAATTGACCCTCGGCCTGCCGGCCAAAATCACCGCCGCCACCGGTATGGATGCGCTGTCGCATAACCTGGAAGCCTTTTGCTCACCGCTGTTTCACCCCATGGCCGAAGGTATCGCCCTGGAAGGCATGCGCCTGGTGCAGCAGTACCTACCACGTGCCGTCGCGCAAGGCTCGGATGTAGAAGCGCGTTTGCAGATGTTGGTGGCCTCCAGCATGGGCGCGACCGCATTCCAGCGCGGCCTCGGTGCCATGCATGCCCTGGCCCATCCACTCGGCGCGCTGTACGACGCACACCACGGCCTGCTCAACGCGGTGCTGATGCCTTATGTGTTGGTGGCCAACCGCGAGCGCATCGAACCGCAGATGGAGAAAATGGCGCGCTACCTAAATCTGCCCAAGCCTGGCTTCAACGCTGTACTGGAGTGGGTGCTGGCGCTGCGTGAACAGGTGGGTATTGCGCACAGCCTAGGCGAGATTGGTATTGATGACACGCGTATCGAGCAGGTGGGGAAAATGGCCGAGGTTGACCCATCCGCCGGCACCAACCCGATTGCCTTCACAGCTGCGCAATACAGCCAGTTATTCACCCGCGCCCTCAACGGCAAGCTCTAGCGCGATACTTTGCTAAGGCCGGCCATGCTGTTGGCTGGCCTTGGAGCGTCGTAGCGAACAGATACATGACCCGCCGGTTCTTCGCTTGCGCTGTCCGCGTGTGACTCCTTATAGTCCGCCGGCACTTAAGCGCCCGGCTTGCGTCAGCAGCGGCTGCAAGCAGGGCCTGTTACCGCAATGGTGAGAGGCCATGATCGAAATAAAAAAACTAACCAAGCGTTTTGCGCAACATACCGCCGTCGATGACCTGTCTTTCAGCGTCCAGCCTGGCGAAGTCCTCGGTTTTCTCGGCCCTAACGGCGCCGGTAAATCCACCACCATGAAGATGCTCACCGGCTTTCTCGCGCCGACGTCCGGCAGTGCCAGCATCCTCGGGTTTGATATCCAGAAAGACACCCTCAAGGCCCAGCAGCAGATCGGTTATCTGCCTGAAGGCGCGCCGTGCTACGGCGATATGACGGTGCGTAGCTTCCTTGAATTTATCGCTGAGGTGCGCGGCTTCAAAGGTGCCGCGAAGCGTGAGCGGGTCGCCAAGGCCGTGGCTCAGGTCGAGCTTGAGGCCGTGTTGGAGCAGAGCATCGAAACCCTGTCCAAGGGTTTCAAACGCCGCGTCGGCCTGGCTCAGGCGATTCTGCATGACCCCAAGGTGCTGATTCTCGATGAGCCCACCGATGGCCTCGACCCTAACCAGAAGCATCAGGTGCGCAAGCTGATCCAGAGCTTGGCGCACGACAAAATCGTGATCATCTCCACCCACATCCTCGAAGAAGTCTCCGCCGTGTGCACCCGCGCGGTGGTAATTGCCCATGGCAAGTTGCTGGCCGATGGCACGCCGCTGGAGCTGGAAAGCCGCTCGCGCTACCACCAGGCGGTCACCTTGGTCGCCGAAGAACCACTCGATCAGGCTGCCCTGGCCGCGTTGCCGGGCGTTGCCGGGGTGGAGGAGAACGCCCTGGAGCACAGCCTGAGCATCCTCGCCAAGCCGGGTGAGGTGATCTTCGCGCAGGTCAATGCGCTGATCGCCGAGCGTGGCTGGAAGGTGCGTGAGTTGAATGTCGAACGCGGTCGGCTGGACGAAGTGTTCCGCAGCCTGACCCGTGGGGAGGTGGTATGAGTCAGTTGTCGGTGATCTTCAAACGCGAGCTGGCGAGCTACTTCGCCACGCCGTTGGCTTACGTGTT
Source organism: Pseudomonas spirodelae (assembly GCF_034653255.1). Taxonomy (NCBI): domain Bacteria; kingdom Pseudomonadati; phylum Pseudomonadota; class Gammaproteobacteria; order Pseudomonadales; family Pseudomonadaceae; genus Pseudomonas; species Pseudomonas spirodelae. The sequence continues at coordinate 73,810 of NZ_JAYEET010000042.1, forward strand.
TATTCTGATTTTCCTGGTGCTGTCCGGGGTGTTCACTTTCTACCTTGGCGGTTTCTTCGAGAGCGGCCAGGCCAACTTGTCGCCGTTCTTCAATTTCCATCCGTGGCTATACCTGTTTCTGGTGCCGGCGATTGCCATGCGCCTGTGGGCCGAGGAGCGCAAGAGCGGCACCATCGAGCTGCTGATGACCCTGCCGATTACCCGTTTTGATGCGGTTACCGGCAAGTTCCTCGCCGCCTGGGTTTTTGCCGGTTTGGCGCTGCTGCTGACCTTCCCGATGATCATCACCGTCAACTACCTCGGTGAGCCGGATAACGGCGCGATCATTACCGGTTATATCGGCAGTTGGCTGCTGGCGGGGGCTTATCTGGCGATTGGCTCGTGCATGTCGGCGCTGGCGAAGAATCAGGTGATTGCCTTCATTCTGACGGTCAGTGTGTGCTTCCTGTTTATTGTCAGTGGCTTCCCCATGGTGCTCGATGGCTTCAGTGCCTGGGCACCGCAGTGGCTTATTGACGCGGTTGCGTCACTGAGCTTCCTGAGCCGTTTCGATGCGATCAGCAAGGGCGTGATTGATCTGCGCGACCTGCTGTATTTCCTCACCCTGATTGCCGCCTGGTTGGCGGCGACCGCGGTGGTTATCGATTTGAAGAAAGCGGATTGAGGACACCCATGAAAAAGCTGATGGTTTCCAGCGCCGGGCTTGTACTCATTGCCCTGGCGTTTCTCGCGTTTAACCTGTTCTCCAGTTTTAGCCTCAGCGGCTTACGCCTGGATTTGACTGAGCAGAAGCTCTACACCCTCTCAAGCGGTACTGAGCAGATTCTGGCCGAGCTGGACGAGCCGGTGGAGCTGAACTTCTTCTACTCCGACACCGCCACCAAGGACCTGCCGGCGCTGCGCACCTACGCCAAGCGCGTTGAGGAAATGCTCAAGGCCTATCAGCGTGAGGCCGGTGACAAAATCAAGCTGAACATCATTGATCCCGCACCGTTCTCCGAGGACGAAGACAAAGCCGCCGAATTCGGCCTGCAGGGCATTCCGCTGCAGCAGGGTGGCGACTCGATCTACTTCGGCCTGGCTGGCAAGAATGCCGAGGGCCAGGTGCAGGTGATCCCGTTCTTCGCCTTGGATCAGGAGGAGTTCCTTGAATACGAACTCAGCCGCCTGGTGCAAAGCCTAGCCAAGCCCGAGCGTCCGGTGGTGGGTGTGCTGTCTGGCCTGCAGGTCAATGGTGGCTTCGATATGGCTGCGCGTCAGCCAACGCCGGCCTGGATGCTGATTGAGGAGATTCGTCAGCTGTTCCAGATCGAAAGCCTTAAGCGTGACGTCGACCTGATTCCTGAGAAGGTCTCGGTGCTGCTGCTGATCCATCCCAAGCAGCTGCCTGAGCAGACGCTGTATGCCATCGACCAGTTCGTCCTGCGCGGCGGCAAACTGCTGACCTTTGTGGACCCGTTCAGCGAGGCCGATACTCAGGCCGAGATGCCGGGTGAGATGGTCATCGACAAGGCCTCTGATCTGCCTGAGCTGTTCAAAGCCTGGGGCTTGCGCATGGTACCGGACCAGGTGCTCGGAGATGGCTCTTACGCGATGTCGGTCAGCATGGGGCAGGGCCAACGGCCGGTGCGCCATGCGGCTTGGCTGAGTTTGCCGAAGAACGTCCTGGATAAGGACGACATCAGCACCGCCTCGCTGGAAACCATCACGGTGGCCACGGCGGGCATCTTGGAGCCGCTGGAAGGCGCGAAAACCACCTTCACTCCGCTGATCCGCAGCTCGCAGTACGCCATGCCCTTTGATGCCAAGCGCTTCGGCATGCTGAGCAACCCCGAACAGTTGATCCGTGAGCTTGAGCCGACCGGCGAGCGCTACACCCTGGCCGCGCGCATCAGTGGTCCGGCGCAGTCGGCCTTCCCTGAGGGTATCGAAGGGCAGAAAGATGGCCTCAAGCAGGCCGACACGATCAACGTGATCGTCGTGGCCGACACCGACATGCTCACCGACCGCATGTGGGTGCAGGTGCAGGACTTCTTCGGCCAGCGCATTCCGCAGCCGTGGGCCGACAACGCCGGTTTCGCGATCAACGCCCTGGACAACCTGGCTGGCTCCGAAGCGCTGATCAGCGTGCGTTCGCGTGGTCGCTTCACTCGGCCGTTCGAGGTGGTAGACGCGATCCAGCGTGAGGCCGAGGTCAAGTTCCGCGAGAAGGAACAAGCTCTGCAGGCGCAGCTGGCGGATACCGAGCAAAAGCTGGCGCAGCTGCAGCAGAGCGATGATCCGAGCAAAGTCATGGAGCTAACGCCCGAGCAGCAGGCGGCGGTGCAGCAGTTTGTGCAGCAGAAGTTGGCCATCCGTAAGGAACTGCGCAACGTGCGCTACCAACTCAACGCCGATATTGAAGCCTTGGGCGGCACGCTCAAGTTCCTCAATATTGCCCTGGTACCGCTGTTGCTCACCCTGGCTGTAATGGCGCTGTGGCTGTGGCGTCGACGCCGTCACGGCTGATTTTGTCTGCACCTGCAAAGGGCCGCTCTGAGCGGCCCTTTGTTTTTCTGTTCTGCCGGTCAGATAATGCCCGTGCGCAACTGCGCCAAGCGGATCGCCGTGACCGATCTAAGCAGTCCTGTTTCCCCTGTTTTGAGGATTATTAGATGCCTACCATCGTGGTCAAAATATTTGAAGGTCGTTCCAACGAAACCAAGCGCGAATACGCCAAAGCCCTGACCGAAGCCTCGACCCGCGTGCTCGGCTGCGATGCCGGTGCGGTTGATGTGATCTTCGAGGAAGTGAAGAGAAGCGATTGGGCCACCGGCGGCGTGCTCTGGTCTGAACGCGACTAACCAGCGCTCGCCATCTGCCTTGGCGTTGGGTTACGCCGCTACGCGACTAACCCAACCTACGGATCGGCCCAACACCCTCGGTCGTTTTCTTGCGGCCAAAAATGCGACAATCGCCGACCTCTTCCCCTTGACCTCCCCCCCGCGATTATCTGATGACCGATGCCACGCCCGCCGTTGACCAACTGCTAAAAAACCTCGATCAGACCCTGCTCGGCGATCGTCATCGCCTGCGCCGCCAGTTGCACGAGTTGCGTAAGCAGAGCCCGGTGGACGAGGCCAAGCTGGCGCAGTGGCTGTCGCGCTTCGAGGCGTCCCGCGCCAAGGTTGAGGCGCGCCGGTTGAGCGTACCGCCGATGCGTTACGACGATGCCCTGCCGATTGCCGCCAAGCGCGACGAGATCAAGGCCGCCATTGCCGCGCATCAGGTGGTGGTGATCGCCGGGGAAACCGGCTCGGGCAAGACCACGCAGCTGCCGAAAATCTGCCTGGAGCTGGGCCGTGGTGTGCATGGTTTGATCGGCCACACCCAGCCGCGACGTTTGGCGGCGCGCAGCGTGGCCACACGGGTGGCGGAAGAAATCGGCACGCCGCTGGGCGAGTTGGTCGGTTATCAGGTGCGCTTCGAGGACCAGAGCAACGAGCGCAGTCTGATCAAATTAATGACAGATGGCATCCTGCTGGCGGAAACCCAGCACGACCGCTATCTGGAAAAATACGACACCATCATCGTCGACGAAGCCCACGAACGCAGCCTGAACATCGACTTTCTGCTGGGCTTTCTGAAAACCCTGCTGGTTCGCCGGCCGGACCTGAAGCTGATCATCACCTCGGCGACCATCGACCTGCAGCGCTTCTCCGAGCATTTCGGCGGTGCGCCGATTGTCGAGGTATCCGGGCGCACCTTCCCGGTGGACACCTGGTACCGGCCGCTGGCCGCTGAGCAGGACGAGGAGGGCAACCGGGTTGAAGAAGACCTCTCGGTTGATCAGGCGATTCTCGCCACCCTCGATGAAATCAGCGCTTTCGAGAAAGCCGAGGGCAAACGCCCCGGCGATGTACTGGTGTTCCTGCCCGGTGAACGCGAGATTCGCGACGCCGCCGAGGTGCTGCGCAAAGCCAACCTGCGTATGACCGAAGTACTGCCGCTGTATGCACGCCTCACCCCAGCCGAGCAGCAAAAGATTTTCGCGCCCATGGGCGCTCGCAAGATCGTCCTGGCCACCAACGTCGCGGAAACCTCGCTGACTGTGCCAGGCATTCGTTATGTAATCGACAGCGGCACCGCGCGCATCAGCCGCTATAGCTATCGCGCCAAGGTCCAGCGTTTGCCCATCGAGGCCATCAGCCAGGCCAGCGCCAACCAGCGCAAGGGCCGTTGCGGGCGGGTTGAGCCGGGTATCTGTATTCGCTTGTACAGCGAGGAAGACTTCATCGGTCGGCCGGCCTTTACCGACCCGGAGATTCTGCGCACCAACCTGGCGGCGGTAATTTTGCAGATGCTGCACCTGCGCCTCGGCGAGATCGAGGCCTTCCCGTTTATCGAGCCGCCGGATGGCAAGGCCATCAGCGACGGCTTCAACCTGTTGCAGGAACTCTCGGCGGTTAACCGCGAGGGCCAGCTCACCCCGCTGGGTCGCCAATTGGCGCGCTTGCCGGTGGACCCACGTTTGGGGCGCATGGTGCTGGAAGGGGCCAAGCAAGGCAGCCTGGAAGAAATCCTGATTATCGCCAGTGCGTTGTCGGTGCAGGATGTCCGTGAGCGTCCATCGGACCGCCAGCAGGCCGCCGACCAGGCCCATGCGCAGTGGAAGGATGTCGATTCCGACTTTGCCGCGCTGATCAACCTCTGGCGCGGTTTCGAGGAACAGCGCCAAGCGCTGGGCTCAAGCGCGCTGCGCAGCTGGTGCCGGAAGAACTTTCTCAACTATTTACGTCTGCGTGAGTGGCGCGATTCCCACCGTCAGTTGGTGCTGATTACCCGTGATTTGCAGTTGTCAGCCAAGCCCAAGGGCGGTGGTTCCGTAGGATGGGTGGAGCGCAGCGATCCCCATGCCGGGCCAGATGATGGGTATCGCTCCGCTCTACACCATCCTACAAAAGACCGTCAGCTCTCGGCGGTGCAAAAGGAAAAAGAGCTGGCCGAAAAAGACCAGGCCGCCCAGCGCAGCAAAAGCTACGCCGCTGTGCACAAGGCCATTCTCGCCGGCTTGCTTAGCCAGATCGGCCAGAAAACCGAAGACGGCGACTACCTTGGTGCCCGCCAGCGGCGCTTCTGGGTGCATCCGTCTTCGGTGATTGGCCGTAAGAAACCCAGCTGGTTAATGGCCAGTGAGTTGGTGGAAACCACCAAGCTATTTGCGCGCATGGTGGCCAAAATCGAGCCGGATTGGATCGAGCCGCTGGCTACGCACCTGATCAAGAAGAACCACCTGGAACCGCACTGGGAGAAGAAGCGCGGCCAGGTTGTGGCCTATGAACAGATCAGCCTCTATGGCCTGATTGTGGTGGGGCGCCGTGCCGTGCATTTCGGCCCGATTGACCCCGTGGTGTCGCGTGAGTTGTTTATCCGCGAAGGGCTGGTGGGCGGTGAGATCAATTCGCGCGCCAAGTGCCTGACCGCCAACCGCCAGCTGCTGGAAAAACTCGACGAGCTGGAAGCCAAGGCGCGTAGGCGTGACATCCTCGCCGATGAGGAAACGCTCTACGCCTATTACGAGGCGCGTCTGCCGGCCAACATCTACCAGACCGCGACCTTCGACAGTTGGTACAAAAGCGAAAGCGCGAAGAATCCGCAACTGCTGATCATGCGTGAAGAAGATGTGCTCGCCCGCGACGCTAAGGAAATCACCGCCGCGCAGTACCCGGATACCTTGCGCCTGGGCGAGCTGACCCTGCCGCTGACTTACCACTTCGAGCCCAATCACCCGCGCGATGGTGTAACCCTGCGCGTCCCTGCGCCGTTGCTGCCGCAATTGCCGCCGGAACGTCTGGAATGGCTGGTGCCGGGCCTGCTGGAGGCCAAGTGCATGGCCCTGGTGCGTGGCCTGCCCAAGGCGCTACGCAAGAATTTTGTACCGGTGCCGGACTTTGTCGGCGCGGCGCTGAGCAAAATCAGCTTTGCTGACGGCAGCCTGCCTGAGGCGCTGGGCCGTGAGTTGACGCGCATGACCGGCACGCGGGTCAGTGAAGAGGCCTGGGCCGAGTCGGCGGCGCAGCTGGAAGGCCATCTGCGCATGAATATCGAGGTGGTCGACAATCAGGGCAAACCCCTGGGCGAAGGCCGCGATCTGGCCGAGCTGACGGCGCGCTTCAGTGCGGCGACGCAGGCTGGCCTGGCCTTGCCGAAAGCCGCCAAAAGCGCGCAGCCGGTGGAGGCCAAAGCCTTCAGTGAAGTGGCCGCCAAGACCCAGCAGCAGATCGCTGGCCTGTCCATGACGGTTTATCCGGCGCTGGTGGAAGAGGCGGGCGTAGTCAAGGAAGGGCGCTTCCCAACCCTGGCCGAAGCTGAGTTTCAGCATCGCCGAGCGCTGCAGCGTTTGTTGCTGCAGCAACTGAGTGAACAAGCCAAGTTCCTGCGTGGCAAGCTGCCGGGCTTGACCGAGCTGGCGCTGCTCTACCGTGACATGGGCCGCATCGATGCCCTGGTCGAAGACATCCTGCTGGCCAGCCTCGACAGTTGCATCCTCGAAGGCAGCGAGCCCTTGCCGCGTGATGGCGCTGGCCTGGCGGCGCTGGCCGAGCGCAAGCGTGGCGACTGGACCAGCCATGCAGAGCGGCTGGCCAAACTCACTCTGGAGATACTCAAACTCTGGCACGGCCTGCAGAAGCGCTTTAAGGGCAAGATCGACCTGGCCCAGGCCATGGCGCTCAACGATATCAAGCTGCAGCTGAGCAACCTGGTCTACCCCGGCTTTGTCCGCGAAACTCCGGCGCAGTGGCTCAAGGAGGTGCCGCGTTACCTCAAGGCTATCGAGCAGCGCTTGGACAAGATCGCTGGCCAAGTGCAACGTGACCGCGTGTGGAGTGGTGAGCTGGCAGGCTACTGGGAGCAGTACCAGGCGCGGCTGGCCAAGCACAGCCAGGAAGGCAAGCGCGACCCGCAGCTGGTGCTGTATCGCTGGTTGCTGGAGGAGTACCGCGTGTCGCTGTTTGCCCAGCAACTGGGTACCAAGTTGCCGGTATCCGACAAACGCCTGAGCAAGCAATGGAGCAGCGTCGAGAGCTAAGTGAGCAACGTGGATAATCGGCGGGTTTGCTTGGGCTCGGTAGAAGGCTGCTAGACTCTGGCGACCCTATCGAGCCCTGCATGAGAGACGATCTTGATAGCAGTCGATTTAAACCGTTCGCCATCCCCGCGTTACCGCCCACTGTTTGTCCTCTTGCTCCTGGTCTGCCTGCCCGGCCTGGCGACGGCAGCCTGTGAGAAAACCCTGCGCTGGGACGATGATCCACCCTTTAGCATGCAAACGGCTGACGGCGGCGTGGTCGGTATTGCCATTGATCTCAACCGCGCGGTGCTGGCTCGCTTAGGTTGTCAGACCAAGTTACGCAAGCTGCCTTGGGCGCGGGCGCTTAAAGAGCTGGAGCTGGGCCGAGTGGATATTCTCCACGGTGCTTTTCGCCGGCCCGAGCGTGAGCGCTATGCCTACTTCTCCGGCACGGTTCTGCCGCCTTCGCGCAATATTTTGTTTGCCCGTACGTCTACATGGGGTCAGTGGCCGAGCGAGCGGTTACTCGACTTGCAGCACACCGCCTTCCGGTTAGGTGCACAGACCAACGTGTCCTATGGCACGGATTACCTGACGTTGATGAGCGACCCCGCATTTGCCGCGCGGGTGTCGACTGCGACCAATCGCACCAGTCTCTGGCGAATGGTCAGTAAAGGCCGGATTGATGGCGTGATTGCCGATGAAAATACCGGGCGTTATGAGATTCATCAGCTGGGTTTTGACGCGCAGATAAAACCCACGGCCATCGTGGTCTCCAGCGATGCTGCGGAAGTGGCGTTCAGCAAGCGCACAAACGATCCAGCCTTTGTGCAGTTGTATGTCGATGTCTTGAGTGAGTTTGTCGCAGATGGTCGTTATCAGCAGATAGTGCAGCGCTATGTCATGCCGTAAGCGCGGCGGCGTATTGCGTGCTGTGGTCGCGCGGTTAATCCGCGCGTGAACTGCGTTCTAGTTATTTAAACCGCCGATGTGCTGAGAACAGCCCGCGCGTCGTCAATGCTGCGCTGGCCTGTTGCGGGCTATGCCCAACGTTGCCAGAGCATGATGACTTGGATCATTTTCGTTACGGAGTCACCTAGTAAACTTGGGGATTACTCAAGCTGTTCGTGAGTTAGCCGTTTATAGCGGTAGGCGGACTGCGCAATAAAAGGGAGAGTTAAGGTTGAAAACGTGGCACTGCATTGTGGGTCTCTTGCTGATCACTGCACTGACGTTACTGCTTGAAATACCAAGCAGTACCTGGTTTACCTCGGCGACGTTGAGCATGCTGCTTGGCACTGCGGCGTTGGTCTATATGGCTGTTTCTTGTCTGCTCGCCAGCCGCTGGAAAGTTGTCGAGAGCATGTTTGGTGGCTTGGACAGGGTCTACGAAACGCATAAATGGCTGGGCGTCTGGGCACTGGTTTTTGCCTCGTATCATTTTGTCTTCAAGGCAAATCTGGACGAGTGGAACAGTGTCCCTATCTTGGAGTTATCCAAATACTGGACGCGCCTCGTACGGCAATTGAGCTACATCGCGCTGGGCCTTATTGTGCTGCTCGCGTTGAACCGCAACATCCCTTATAGCCAGTGGCGTCTGTGGCATAAGCTGTCCGGCCCCTTGTTTCTGATCGTGATCTTGCACTGGCTTAGCTTCAAATCGCCGATCACCCTGGACAGCCCTTCGGGTATCTGGCTGGTGCTGTGCTGCGGGGCCGGTGTCGTGGCGGCTTTCTACAAGTTAGTGCTTTACCCCTTTGTTGCGCGCGCTGGCGAGTATCGGGTGGCGGCTGTCTCCCGAGACAAGGGTGCCCTGCATTTGACGCTGGAGCCGGTTAACAAGCGTTTTGACTTCAAAGCGGGTCAGTTTGCTTTTCTGGCAATGCAGCAAAAAGGCCTGCGTGAGCCGCACCCCTTCACAATAGCCAGCGCCAATGCAGCGAACGGGCAAATTGAGTTCGTGATCAGAGGGCTGGGGGATTACACGAAAAAACTGTGTGAGTGCGCAGAAGTGGGCATGCGCGCCGATATATACGCACCTTACGGGCGCTTTAAGCGTCCCGCTCAGGCTGAGCAGGAGATATGGGTCGGCGCCGGTGTTGGTATTTCACCCTTCATCTCCTGGCTGCAAGACCCGGATGCAAAGGACTTCGACAAAGTCACCTTGGTTTATTGCTTTAATCCCTCGCGAGCCTTCCCGCCGTTTGAGACGCTGCAAACCATGAGTGCGCAACGCGGTGTGCAGTGCGTTGGTAACTCAGGCGGTCTTGAAACGTTGGCAGACACTCTGCGCCAGGCAGTCGCGAGAGGTGCGCCAGATAAGGTGCATGTCAGCTTCTGTGGCCCCAAAGAGTTGTTGGCCAAAGTGAGTGACCTGATGCGTGCCAACCAGATTCCGCTGAGTAACCTGCACAATGAGCTATTTGTATTCCGCTAAACCGGCATCCTGAGCGTCAGAGCGAGCGTCATTGACAGAGCAGCCTTCGGCCCCCCAGGCCTTATGCAGCGAGCAGGGGCAAAAGCGGGTTTGGCGGCGAGCTGCTTGGATATAAAAAAACGGGACTGGCGCTTTATGCGTCAGTCCCGTTTTTGTTTCAGTCGCGCGTTAGTGGCGGGGTACGCGGTGGTACCAGGCGTTTCGAGCCGGTTGACTCGAATGCACACGCAAAGCGCAGCAGGGCCGAGTCGTCGTAGGCGCGGCCGGCGAAGGTCAGGCCGACGGGCATGCCGATGTCGGCCATCACGCCCATCGGCACGGTGACGGTGGGCACGCCCAAGTGGCGGATCGCCAGATTGCCGTTGGCGACCCAGACGCCATTGCTCCAGGCGATGTCGGCAGACTCGGGGTTTATATCGGCGTCCGCCGGGCCGACGTCGGCCACGGTGGGGAACAGTACGGCGTCGAGACCGAGTTGCGCCATCCAGTCCTCCAGGTCGAGCTTGCGGGTTTTTTCCAGGCCGCGCAGGCCGTCGGGCAGGGTGCTGATTTCGTTCCACGGGGTGATGCCACGTTCGGCCATGCGCACGTATTCATCCATGCCGGCGGCCAGGTCGCCTTCGCGGTTGGGCAGGGTGCCGGGGTCGTGGGGGAAGATCTGCGGGCCATCGACATCCGCCAGGCGATTGAGTTTGGGGTCGCCGTTGGCGCGCAGGAAGTCGTCAAACGCCCAGCCCGAGAGTTCCCACAGTTCGTCATGCAGGAACTCCGGGGTGACGATGCCGCGGTTGTACACGGTCGGCGCACCCGGGCGATCGCCTTCGCAATTAGACACCAGCGGGAAGTCCACCTCGATAACGTGCGCCCCGGCCGCTTCCAGGACCTGGCGTGCTTGCTCCCACAGGGCAATCACCGTCGGGCGGGTGTGGATGCGTTGGCCCGTCGGCCCACCGATGCCGGGGTTGTCGCTGGTGCCGGCCTCTTCATCTTTATTGATAAACATGCGCGGCACGCCGAAGCGTTTACCGGCCAAGGCATCGGCCTTGGCGGCCAGTTGCACATAGCTTGCTGGGCGCACCGAGGATGCCGACGGAATCGATACCCAGGGTTGCAGGCGCCAGAGGTCGCCGCGCGTATCGCTATCATCTGCGACTATGACGTCGAGCACTTCGAGTAGGTCGGCCATGGTGCGGGCGAACGGTACGACTACGTCCATGGTCGGCGTCAGTGGCCAGTTACCGCGCACCGAGATGACCCCGCGCGAGGGCGTGTAGGCACACAAACCATTGTTGGACGCCGGGCCACGGCCGCTCGACCAGGTTTCTTCGGCTAGGCCGAAGGCGGCAAAGCTGGCGGCGGTGGCGGTGCCAGCACCGTTAGACGAACCGGAGGCGAAAGGCGCAGTGAGGTAGTCGGCGTTATACGGGCTTTCGGCACGGCCATAGACGCCGCGCTGCATGCCGCCGTTGGCCATAGGCGGCATATTGGTCTTGCCCAGGCAAATGGCCCCGGCGCCGCGCAGGCGTTCGATGGTGAAGGCATCGCGATAGGCGATCAAATCCTTGAAGGCTGGGCTGCCGGAGGCCGCAGTGAGGCCTTTGACCAGGTAGCTGTCCTTGGCCGTGTACGGAATGCCGTCGAGTGGGCCGAGGCACTCACCACGGGCGCGGCGTGCGTCCGAGGCTTGGGCCTCCTGCAGCGCTTCGGGGTTGTGCACCACCACTGCGTTGAGCTGGGTCGGTGTGTCGGCGCCGTCGTAGGCGGCGATGCGCGCAAGATAGGCCTGCACCAATTCGACCGCCGTGGTCTGGCCGGTTTCGAGTGCGGCGCGCAGCTCGGCAATGGAAACTTCGGTTACCTCAATCATGCTGTCACCGCTGCTGGCTGTTGAAGGTGGTTATTCATAGAAACTCTCGTAGCGCTGTGTGGGGGCGCGGGTGCTGTAAGTCAGCCGCGAGCAGGTGTCGTCAGCCCTATAACCACCGCTGGGCGCTCGACGAATGCATGCAGCACGCGCTGTACATTGCCGAACCGCTCGAACTCCACCAGCTCGCCCGCCTCGTAGAAGCCCACCAGGTTGCGCACCCAGGGGAAGGTGGCGATGTCGGCGATGCTGTAAGCATCCCCCATGATCCAGGCGCGACCTTGCAGGCGTTTATCCAGCACGCCGAGCAAGCGCTGGGATTCGGCGACATAACGGTCGCGCGGGCGTTTGTCCGGGTAATCCTTGCCGGCGAATTTATGGAAGAAGCCCAACTGACCAAACATCGGGCCGATGCCGCCCATCTGCCACATCAGCCATTGCAGGGTTTCATAACGCGTGGCGGGGTCTTGGGCCAGCAGCTGGCCGGTTTTTTCTGCCAGGTAGATCAGGATGGCCCCTGACTCGAACAGCGCCAGTGGTTGGCCGCCTGGACCATTGGGGTCGAGGATGGCGGGGATTTTATTGTTGGGGTTGAGCGAGAGGAATTCGCTGCTGAGCTGGTCATCGCTGTCAAAGCTGACCAGGTGCGCTTCATAGGGCAGGCCAATCTCTTCCAGCATGATTGAAGCCTTGACCCCGTTGGGGGTGGGCAGCGAATAAAGTTGTAAGCGCTCGGGATGCTGGGCGGGCCATTTCTGCGTGATCGGGTAGGTGGATAAGGCTGACATGGGCGCTCCGTATTGGCGGGTCAAAGGCGCAGGATAGCGGTGATTGGCTGTTTGGTCAGGTAGCTGGTTTTTCTCTGTGCGCAGAAGTCGGTATGGTTGGGGTTATTTCAACCCTGCGTAATGGAGAACATGATGAGCCTGCACGGCGAATACGACAGCCAGAACATCTTTGCTCAGATCATCCGTGGCGAAGCCCCGTGCTACAAGCTGTATGAAGACGAAGATGTGCTGGCCTTTCTCGATGTGTTTCCGCAGTCCTACGGGCATACGCTGGTCATCCCTAAGCGCTCGGCGGCGCGCAATATTCTGGATGTCGATGCCGCCAGCTTGAGCAAGGTTATGGCAGTGGTGCAGCAACTCACCAGCGTGCTGGTGAACGAGCTGGAGCCAGCCGGGGTGCAAGTGGCGCAGTTCAATGGCGCACCGGCGGGGCAAACGGTGTTTCACATTCATGTGCACATCGTGCCGCGCTACGAGGGTGAGGCACTGGCTATGCATGCTGCCGGTAAGGCCGAGCCAGAAGCATTGGCGGCCTTGCAGGCGCGCTTGCTCAAGCGGCTCGCCAGTTGATGCTGCGATGTGCGCCTGTATAACTTGAGGCTGACTGTGCCTGCGGCAATACTCAAACCGCCAGCTGTTGCTGGCGGTGTTTCTTCCCCGCGCCCATGGAGGGCTCCCATGCGATTGATTGGTGCCGTTTTACCGCTGTTGCTGTTGGCCGGATGTTCGTCCTGGAAGCCCGCGCCAGAAGATATCAAGCCTGTGCCCGCAGAGCGTTTGCTCGGCTATCAAGCGACGCTGGGACAGGGCGGAGAGTTGCGGGTCAACCGTGATTTTGGCGGCATGGGCAGTGGTTGCTATGTTGCGGTGCTGGTGGACCGCACGGTGGCGGCGCGCATCGGCGTAGGTGAGCAAGTGCGCTTCCTGGTACCAAGCGGTACGCGGGTGCTGAGCATTGGCATCGACGAGATGGACGACACCCTGTGCGGCAAGGGCCGCCTGCGCCGCGAACTGGCGGTGAAGGTGCAACCCGGCTCGCAACAGGATTTCCGCATCGTCAGCGATAATCGCAAGGGCTTCGATATCTTGCCGGTAACCGAGTAAACCTCGATCAGTCCCCTCTCTGAATGGCCGGTGCCTGTGAGCATCGGCCATGTCAGTCGGCCTTACTGTTAGCGTACGCCCCGTTGCTCTTGCTGCATCACTCAGCGATAGCGGGCAAGCAGCGCATCGAATTCCCCCGCCTGTTTCATCTGCACCATGGCGCGTAGCAAGGCCATGGTGGGCACATCAGGTGCGTCGCGAACCATGCAGGAAACCGGGTCGGCGGCGACTTCGCTGAGTGCGTAGAGTTTTTGCCCCGGTGGTTGATGACGGTTGAACCAGCTTAGCGACAGCTCATTGCTGATGGCGTAGCGGTAGCGTCCGGCGCTCAGTTTGTGCAGCACCTGATCCTGGGTGCGGGAGTCTTCACGTTGGATCTGCCCGCTGTTGAACAGCGGATCCAGGCGCGGATAGGTGAAACCAAGGACAGTGCCCAAACGCTCACCGTGCAGCGCTTCGGGTTGCAGTTGTTCGGCGCGGTTACCCAGCAGCAGGTCGCGCTGAGTCATAAAGGGCAGGCTCCAGATAAAACGATAGTGATCTGCATTGATCCAGTTCGGGCTGACATAGCAGCGCACATCAATCTCGCCGCTGGCCATTGCGTACCCTATACGTAGGCTCGGCATCACCAGCATGTCGGCCTTGCGTCCGATCTTGGCGGCCATGCGCTGTTGCAGGTCAACCAGAAAGCCTTCGACGGCCTGGCCCTGCTCAATGCGCACCATCGGCATGCCCCAGCTGTCGATGATAGAAAACCGTATTGCGCGTTCACTGGCCGATGTCACGGCACTCAGCGTGGGCAATAGCAGTGTCAGCAGCAATTTAAACACCAGCACAGATCCTTCTGGTCGAAGTGAGTGGCTCAGCGGGTCATGGGGAGGGCCGCCCCCATGAGGGCAAAAAGGCCTCCACAGCAGCGATTAAAACCTTTGCCGCTGCGTTGTAACCACGGCCGAACGCGATGGGCCATGCGCGCCAGCAGGTATTCGACGCTGCCTTCGACCACGGCAAAGGTCATGGCCATGATGGCGAACTGCAGCCAGAGGTCCGCACGCGGGTCGAGGAACTGCGGCAAAAAAGCGCCAAAAAACAGGATCACCTTGGGGTTGGACAGCGCGGACAACAGCCCCTGGCGAAACAACTTAAAGCCGCTGCTATTGGTGGCCTTATCCGCCATGGCCAGATGCAGCGGCGGCGCGCGCCAGAGCTGTATGCCGAGCCAGATCAAATAAGCACCGCCCAGCCATTTGAGAATGCTCAGCGCCTGCGCCGAGGCTTGCAGCAAGGTGCCGATGCCGAGCATCGACAAAGCCATCAACAGGGTAAAACCGAGCACTCCACCGCTGACGGTAAACAGGGTTTTGCGGTGGCCATATAAGGCCCCATGGCTGAGCGCGAGCAGGCCGTTTGGCCCTGGAGTCAGCGCCAGGCCAAATACTGCAGTCACAAATAAAAGCCAGGTATGTAGGGCCATAAAACTGTGTCCAGGGCAGGAGGGGGCAGGACAGCACCTGCGAGGCCCTGTTCTTTCATGTCGTGACCCACTAGTCAAGCGACTGGGGCGCTGTTGGGATGTGTCTTGCGCTACGTTGTGAGCCTCTTTGCCTCAATAGCCGGCAGGATGTCGCATTTACCCTGACGTACTGAGCGGACGAAGGGCCCATGGCTGTGGCAAACTCCGTCATAAGTAACAGGCCGTTTCATGGACTGAGTTTGCTGTGCCTGTCAGCCGTTTTTTGCCCGTGGCGTGCGCCTTGGGCCTATTGGATAACTGGCCGCTGCCTGCGGCGAAGAACATGAGGAATGACTGTGCATAACGTCGTGATCAGCGGTACCGGCCTCTATACCCCGGCAAACAGTATTTCCAACGATGAGTTGGTTGAGTCGTTCAATGCCTATGTGCAGCAGTTCAATGCCGACAATGCGGCGGCTATCGCCAGCGGTGAGGTTGAAGCGCTGAGTGAGTCGAGCAGCGGTTTTATCGAGAAAGCCTCTGGTATCAAGAGTCGCTTTGTCATGGATAAAGCTGGGATTCTTGACCCTGAGCGCATGGCCCCGCGTCTCCCTGAGCGCAGCAACAACGAGTGGGGCATTCTTTGCGAAATGGCCGTAGGCGCTGCTAAAGATGCCATGGCCCGTGCCGGCAAGGCCGCCGCCGATATCGACGGGGTGATAGTCGCGTGTTCCAACCTGCAACGCGCTTATCCAGCCGTGGCGATTGAAGTGCAGGCCGCGCTGGGCATCCAGGGCTTCGGTTACGACATGAACGTGGCGTGTTCCTCGGCCACCTTCGGCATCCAGGCGGCCGCTAACAGCGTGCAACTGGGCCAGGCCCGCGCGATTTTGATGGTCAACCCGGAAATCTGCACCGGCCACCTGAACTTCCGCGACCGCGACAGCCACTTTATCTTCGGTGACGCCGCCACGGCGGTAATCATCGAGCGTGCTGATCAAGCCACCTCGAACTACCAGTTCGATATCGTCGGCACCAAGCTGATCACCCAGTTCAGCAACAATATCCGCAACAACTTCGGCTTCCTCAACCGCTGTGCGGAAGAGGGCGTTGGCGCGCGTGACAAGCTGTTCGTCCAGGAAGGCCGCAAGGTGTTCAAGGATGTCTGCCCGATGGTTGCCGAGCTGATTGCCGCGCACCTGGCCGAGAACAAGCTGAATGTGGGCGATGTGAAGCGTTTCTGGCTGCACCAGGCCAACCTCAATATGAACCTGCTGATCGCGCGCAAGCTGCTCGGCCGTGACGCTGAGCCTGGTGAGGCGCCGGTGATTCTCGACACCTACGCCAACACCAGTTCGGCCGGCTCGGTAATCGCCCTGCACAAACACCAGGAAGACCTGCCGAGCGGTGCGCTGGGTTTACTCAGCTCGTTTGGTGCGGGCTATTCGATTGGTAGCGTGATCCTGCGTAAGCGCTGAGCATCACTTTAATGCCTGCTGCGCTTGGCGATGCTGCGTTGCAAGCAGGCGCGGCTGCTCAGCGTCCGAGCTGGCCTTGAGGCGATTGTGACGATGCCGGTAAATGACGCTGACCTACTGCCCCGCCTGCGTGCAGGCGAGCAGAAGGCTTATCGCGAGCTGGTTGCTACTTACCAGGGGGCGATGCGCGCGGTGGCCTTTGCCATTGTCGGCAGCCGCAATGCCGATGAAGTGGTGCAGGACGCCTGGTTAGCCGTGGTGCGCAGCCTTGATGGTTTTCAGGCACGTTCGAGCCTGAAAACCTGGCTGCTGACCATCACCGCCAACACCGCGAAAACTCGTCTGAAAGGTAATCGCCGCGAAGTATTGCTCGACGATATTCCCTCGCCGCACGGCAGCGTTGGCGATGAACGCTTCCGCGCAGATGGCCACTGGTTGTTGGCGCCGCATGCCTGGCATCACGACTCTCCAGAGGCGCTGCTGAGCGAAGATGAGTTGCGTGAATGCCTGGAGAAAACCCTCGCCAGCCTGTCCGAGCTGCAAAGCAGCGTGCTGCAGCTGCGTGAGCGCGAAGGGCTTGCGCTGGAGGAGATTTGTAATCTTTTGCAGGTCTCGCTCTCCAATGTGCGGGTGCTGCTGCACCGCGCGCGACTCAAGGTCTTCGCCACCTTGGAGCATTTTGAGGAGACTGGGCAATGTTGAGCTGCAAGGACTTGGTGGCCCATTCCAGCGACTATATCGATGGCCAGTTGGGCGTCCGTCAGCGCTGGTCGATGCGCATGCACTTGGCCATGTGCGTGAACTGCCGGCGGTTTATCAAGCAAATGCGTTTGAGTCAGGCGGTGCTGCGCCAGTTACCGCGTGGGCAGCACGCTGAGCTTGATGAAATAGCCGACAAACTTGCCGAGTTACGCCGCCAGCAGCGCTGAGTGGGTTGCCGGCGAGCCCGCTTACTCCTGGTTCTGTGCGGCTTTCAGGGCCTCGTAAGCCGGGGCGGCGTAGATGCCGACTTCCACTGCCAGCTCCATCACCCGCGCCAGGTCGCTGCTGTACACCAGTACGGCTTGCAGGGCTTCATCCAGCGGCTCGCTGAGATCCACTAGCACATAACCCTGAGTTTCCGGCGACAGGCTTGCGAGTTGTACCTGAATGCGATTCAGCGCTTTCAGCGGCTCGACCTTGGCCAGCTGCTTGGGCTTGAGCACAAAGCTAACCTGTGGGCCGAACGACTCGACGATTTGCTGGAACAGCGCCTCATAAGTATCTGCCTGGAACAGCACGGTTTCCGGCAGGCTACCGATGACCACCCATTCGCCCAGCGGAATCGGGAAGCTGTCGTCGTAGTTGATATCCGGGTTGGCGGCGAGAAATGCCTGCGGGTCGGCGTAGGCCTGGGCCGCTTCGTCGGCGATCTTGCTGATTTCTTCCGGCAACATGCAGCCCGAGCTTATTTTGCTGATCAGTTCTTCGAGCTGGGCTTTCATGCGGATATTCCTCGGGCGGTAAAAAGGTTGGCAAGCATAGCCTGAAACCCGGGCGCTGCGTTTGCCCTTGGCAGCCTGTTAAGCTTGTGCGCTTTGGCTGAACCCACAACACAAGGAGCCCTCTGTGAGCGCGCGTATCCACCCATTGGCCGGGCAGCAGGCCCCCGTTGAGCGACTGACTGATATTGCTGCGCTACTGGCTGCTTATTACGACCTGCAGCCGGACGCCTCTGTGGCGAGCCAGCGGGTCGCGTTCGGTACCTCCGGGCATCGCGGCAGCTCGCTGGCGCACAGTTTCAATGAGGCGCATGTGCTGGCGATCAGCCAGGCGATTTGTGATTACCGTAGCGCCCAGGGCATCAGCGGGCCGTTGTTTATCGGTGCCGATACCCACGCGCTGTCGCAGCCGGCGCTGGACAGTGCGATTGAAGTGCTGGCGGCCAATGGCGTACAGACGATGATTTCCGCTGGCGGCGAGTTCACCCCAACCCCAGCTATCTCCCAAGCTATTCTGGTGCACAACCAGGGCCGCACTGCAGGCCTGGCCGATGGCATCGTCATCACCCCCTCGCACAACCCGCCAGACAGCGGCGGCTTCAAATACAACCCGACTAACGGCGGCCCCGCCGACAGCGACATCACCACCTGGGTGCAGAACCGCGCCAATGCCCTGCTTGAAGGCGGCTTGCGTGAGGTTAAGCGCATGCCGCTGGCGCAGGCGCGCCAGGCCGCTTGCGTGCATGAGTACGACTACCTCGGCAGTTATGTGAATGACCTGGGCACTGTCATCGATTTCGCGCCGATCCGCGCCGCTGGTCTGCGCATGGGTGTCGATCCGCTGGGCGGTGCTGGCGTGCATTACTGGGGGCGGATTGCCGAGCAGTACGGCATCAATCTGGATGTGGTCAGTCAGACCATCGACCCACAGTTCGCCTTTATGAGCCTGGACTGGGACGGGCAGATCCGCATGGACCCGTCCTCCAGTCATGCCATGCAGCGCCTGATTGGCCTGAAAAATGGCTATGACATCGCCTTTGCCTGTGACACCGATTACGACCGTCACGGCATTGTGGCGCCGAGCGTCGGCCTATTGCCGGCTAACCACTTTCTCAGTGTGGCGATCGATTACCTGTTCCAGCATCGCCCGCAGTGGAGCGCCAAAGCGGCCGTCGGCAAAACCCTGGTCAGCAGCGCAATGATCGACCGTGTCGCTGCACGCTTGGGTCGCCCATTGCAGGAAGTGCCGGTGGGCTTTAAATGGTTTGCCAGCGGCCTGTTCGATGGCTCCCTGGGCTTTGGTGGTGAAGAAAGCGCCGGCGCGACCTTCCTGCGCCGCGATGGCCGTGTCTGGACCACCGATAAGGATGGCATCGCCCTGGCGCTGCTTTCCGCAGAAATGACCGCTGTGAGCGGGCGTGACCCTGGCGAGCTGTATCAGGGGCTGAGTGATGAGTTCGGCATCATCTACGCCGACCGTGTCGATGCGCCCGCAACTCCCGCGCAGAAGACGGCTCTGGGCAAGCTCTCGCCTGCGCAGATCAGCAGCCGTGAGCTGGCCGGCGATGCGATTACCCAGGTGCTCGACAAGGCGCCGGGTAATGGCGCGGCGATTGGCGGCATCAAGGTAGTCAGCGAGGGTGGCTGGTTTGCCGCGCGGCCGTCGGGCACTGAAGACATCTACAAGATCTACGCCGAGAGCTTTCGCGATGCAGCGCACCTGCAGCGCATCTTCAGCGAAGCGCAGCAGATCGTTGATGCCGCGTTGGTCACGCCATAAATTTTAGGGTGTACCTATGTATCGCCTCGATCTGAAAATCCGCCTGCACAACGGCGCTGACATCGCGCTCGGCCCTGGCAAGGCAGAGCTGTTGGAGGCGATTGCTTTGCATGGCTCGATCAGCGCGGCGGCCCGTGCCTTGGGCATGTCCTATCGGCGTGCCTGGCTGCTGGTGGAGACCATGAACCGCAGCTTCCGCCAGCCGCTGGTCAGCACCCTGGCGGGCGGCAAGCACGGTGGTGGCACGCAGTTGACCGAGATGGGTGAGCAGGTGTTGCAGCGCTACCGCGCCTTGTGCGCACAGGCGCTTATGGCAGTGCAGGGTGGTTGCGCGGAGTTGGCTGAGCTATTGGCTGAGCCTGCTGCCGAGGGCTGAATCCACGCGCTCAGCGCAGCTGCGCTTCAGCCATTGTCAGGCGACGCGGAATACGAGTGGCATCCCAGTGCTGGCTGGCCCAGCGCAACAGCTCTGCGGGGTGGCCGTAGTTGGCGCCGTCCGGCAATGTTTGGCCGAGGGCGCGCAGGGCGCGGATCAGCAGTGGGGTGGCCTGGTCGGCCGGCAGCGGAGGTGAGCGGTAGGATTTACCTAGCTTGTGGCCATCGGGCTGGGTGATCAGCGGCACGTGCAGGTAGCGCGGTTGCGAGAAGCCCAGCAGTTCTTGCAGGTACAGCTGGCGCGGGGTGGAATCGAGCAGGTCGGCGCCACGGACGATATCGGTTACGCCTTGCCAGGCGTCATCCAGCACCACGGCTAACTGGTAGGCAAACAGCCCATCGCGGCGACGAATCACAAAATCGCCGACCTCACGGCCCAAGTGCTGGCGGTAATCGCCCTGCACCCGATCAATAAAGTGGTAAGTCAGCTCCGGTACACGCAGGCGGATCGCCGCATCCGTAAAGCCATGGCCAGCATTGCGACAGGTGCCGGGGTAGATGCCGTGGCTGCCTTCCAGCTGCTTGCGCGAGCAGATGCAGGCGTAGGCCAGGCCCTGGCTGAGCAGGCGATCGACCAGGGCGGCGTATTCGCTGTGGCGTTCACTCTGGCGTACCAGTTCGCCGTCCCACTCGAAACCGTAGCTTTCCAGCGCTTTCAGGATCGCCGCTTGGGCACCGGCCACTTCACGGGGCGGGTCGAGGTCTTCCATGCGCAGCAGCCAGCGGCCGTTTACCGCGCGCGCGTCGAGGTAGGACGCCAGGGCTGCGACCAGAGAGCCGAAGTGCAGGTAACCGCTGGGGGTGGGGGCGAAACGCCCAATGTAGGCAGGTGTGTTCATGCGCAGGTGTCACAGAAAGGCAGAAACAACAGAGGGTGCCGAAGCACCCTCTGGGTCAGATCAGGAACCGACCTGTTTTTCTTTGATTTCCGCCAGCGTCTTGCAGTCAATGCACAGGGTGGCGGTAGGGCGGGCTTCGAGTCGGCGGATGCCGATTTCTACGCCGCAGGAATCGCACCAGCCGTAGTCGTTGTCTTCAATCAATTGCAGAGTTTCGTCGATCTTCTTGATCAGCTTGCGCTCGCGATCACGGGCGCGCAGTTCCAGGCTGAATTCTTCTTCCTGGCTGGCACGATCCGCTGGATCGGGGAAGTTGGCTGCTTCGTCCTGCATGTGGTGCACAGTACGATCAACTTCCTGCATCAATTCCAGCTTCCACTTATTGAGGATGCCGGTGAAGTGGGCGCGCATTGGCTCGCCCATATATTCTTCGCCTTTCGTTTCTTTATAAGGCTCAAAACCACGAGTCAGTTGGCTGCTTTTTGCTTTTGCTTTGGTGGGCATGGATGACCGCCTCTCACTCTTCTGATCCACTGCGCAGGACGGTGTCCCTTGCCGATTCTACGTCGAGTAGAACTGGCCCTGCGGCTGCAAGCGGGCGAACTTACCAGAACAACTCAGCCTGCGCTACTCCCGGTTGTCGAAGCTGTGTCGGGTATGCTTTAGAATCCGCGTCTTATTTCAGATCAAGGCAGCCCAATGGCCCAGTCCTACAGTGCGCGCAGCCGCGCCATAGAACCTTTTCATGTGATGGCGCTGCTGGCCCGGGCCAATCAGCTGCAGGCTGACGGCCATGATGTGATTCACCTGGAAATCGGCGAGCCGGACTTCACCACGGCCGCGCCGATTGTCGCCGCTGGGCAGGCTGCGTTGGCTAATGGGCATACCCGTTACACCGCGGCGCGTGGTTTGCCGGCCCTGCGTGAGGCGATTTCCGGCTTTTACGCCGAGCGTTATCGCCTAAGCATCGACCCCGAGCGTATTCTGATCACGCCGGGTGGCTCGGGCGCCTTGCTCTTGGCCACCAGCCTACTGGTCGACCCCGGTAAACACTGGCTGTTGGCCGACCCAGGCTACCCCTGCAATCGACACTTTTTGCGTTTGGTTGAAGGCGCCGCGCAACTGGTGCCGGTAGGCCCTGAGGTGCGTTATCAGCTGACTCCTGACTTGATTGAGCGTTACTGGGATCAGGGCAGTGTCGGTGCCTTGGTCGCCTCGCCGGCCAACCCCACTGGCACCTTGCTCAGCCGTGATGAGCTGGGCGGCTTGTCCCAAGCGCTAAAAGCCCGTGGCGGGCATTTGGTGGTGGACGAGATATACCACGGCCTTACTTATGGCGTGGAGGCGGCCAGCGTGCTGGAGGTGGACGACGAGGCCTTTGTACTTAACAGCTTCTCCAAGTACTTCGGCATGACCGGCTGGCGGCTGGGCTGGCTGGTGGCGCCACCGGCCGCGGTGCCTGAGTTGGAGAAGTTGGCGCAGAACCTCTATATCAGCGCCCCAAGCATGGCCCAGCACGCCGCATTGGCGTGCTTCCAGCCGCAGACTCTGGAAATACTCGAACAGCGTCGCCACGAATTTCAGCGCCGCCGCGATTTCCTCCTGCCGGCGCTGCGTGAGCTGGGTTTCAAAATCGCCGTGGAGCCAGAGGGCGCTTTCTATTTATATGCAGACATCAGCGCGTTCGGCGGCGATGCCTTTGCCTTCTGCCAGCACTTCCTAGAAACCGAGCATGTGGCCTTTACCCCCGGCCTGGATTTTGGCCGTTATCAGGCCGCGCAGCACGTGCGTTTTGCCTATACCCAGGACTTGCCGCGCCTGCAGCAGGCGGTGGACCGCATCAAACGTGGCCTGAATAGCTGGAAACCCCATGCAGTTTGAGCCGCCGTTAGAAGAGGGGCGTTTACTGCGCCGCTACAAGCGCTTTTTGGTTGATATTGAGACCGCCAGCGGCGAGCTGCTGACCATCCACTGCGCCAATACCGGCTCGATGCTCAATTGCATGAGTGAAGGTGCGCGCATCTGGTTCAGCCGCAGCAATGATCCCAAACGCAAGTTGCCGGGCACTTGGGAGATCGGCGAAACGCCGCACGGTCGCCTCGCCGTGATCAACACCGGGCGCGCCAATGCGTTGGTGGAAGAAGCGTTGCGCGCCGGGCTGATTGCCGAGTTAAACGGTTTTACCCAGCTCAAGCGCGAAGTGCCGTATGGCCAGGAGCGCAGCCGTATCGACTTTCGCCTGGATTATCCAGCGGGGCCGGCGTTTGTCGAAGTGAAGAGCGTGACCCTGGGCTTCGCCGACAGCCGTGTTGCCGCCTTTCCCGATGCGCGCACCGAGCGTGGCAGCAAGCACCTGCGTGAACTGGCCGCGCTGGCCCGTGAGGGTACTCGCGCGGTGCAGCTGTATTGCGTCAACTTGACGGATATAGAGGCCGTGCGCCCCGCCGAGGAAATCGACCCGGCCTACGCCGCCGCCTTGCGCGAGGCGGTCAGCGCGGGTGTTGAGGTGCTGGCCTATGGCGCCGAGGTCAGTGCGCAGGGCGTGCGCCTGACTAAGCGCTTGGAGGTGCGGCTCTAAAACGCGTCGTTAGGTGAGGGCGGGTTAACCGCGCTCACGCACCCAGAACACCGTCGCCCCTGCTACCGCCGCTGGCATCATCAGGATATTCAGCCCCGGCACCAGCAAGGCGGCATAGGTGATGCCGCCAAACCCCAGGCTCTGCCAGCGTTTCTCACGCAGCCAGGCGAGCATGTCTGGCCAGCTCATCTTGTTGTTGTCCGCCGGGTAGTCGATGTATTGGATGGCCATCATCCATACGCCAAACAGTAACCACAGCGGTGCGGCAATCAGATTGACCACCGGAATAAAGGTCAGAATCAGCAGGGCAATGGCGCGAGGCAGAAAATAGCCCAGCTTGCGCATCTCGCGGCCTAGGGTGCGCGGCACCATCGCGGCCAGCTCAGCCCAGCTAAATGGCGGGAATTGATCCTGACCACGCACCACCACTTCGACCTTCTCCGCGAGAAAACCGTTAAACGGTGCGGCGATGATATTGGCTAGCATGGTGAAGGTGAAAAACACCATCAGCAGCACCAACACCACAAACAACGGCCACAGCACATATTCGAGAAAGCTCAGCCAGCTCGGCAGGCTCGGCATAAAGGTATCGACCCAGCCGCCAAACTGCTGCACCGCGACGCCGATCAGCGCGGTAAACAGCAGCAGGTTGATGCTCAGGGGCAATAACACGAACAGTCGCAAGCCAGGGCTTAAGACCAGTTTCAGGCCTTCGCTCAGGTATTGCGGGCCAGTGAGTACGGGGGCAGACATGGGTGTGTTTCCATGGGAGTGAAGTCGCGCCGACCTTACCGGCTTTGCTGGTCAGGGGAAAGCGCATGCAATGTGCGCTCACGATTGTTTGGCTCGCCATAGCGCGCGTCTATGCCCCGCATTGGTAAAGCATATTTCCGCCTGATCGTGGCCGGGCATAGGCTGCCCGTCATCCCTTTATGGGGCTTCCGAACGTATGGCCTTCCCCGGGTTTTCTGGAAGCCCCGGTTTATTGCTGCCGGCGTTGCCGGAGGAGTTGCTGATGTCTGCTGATCGTCATGCTCGCGTGATTATTCTGGGTTCCGGCCCTGCTGGTTATAGCGCGGCGGTCTATGCCGCACGGGCCAATCTAAAACCGTTGCTAATTACCGGTATGCAGGCCGGTGGCCAACTGACCACCACCACCGAGGTGGATAACTGGCCAGGCGATGTACACGGCCTGACTGGGCCTGCATTGATGCAGCGCATGCAGGAGCATGCCGAGCGCTTCGAGACGGAGATCGTCTATGACCATATCAATGCCGTTGACCTAGCCGGTAAGCCGTTCACCCTGGTCGGCGACAGCGGCACCTACAGCTGTGATGCGTTGATCATCGCCACCGGAGCCAGCGCCCGTTATCTGGGCTTGCCCAGCGAAGAAAGCTTTATGGGTAAGGGCGTTTCGGCCTGTGCCACGTGCGATGGTTTCTTCTACCGCAACCGTGAGGTCGCGGTGGTCGGTGGCGGCAACACAGCGGTGGAAGAGGCGCTGTACCTGGCCAATATCGCCAGCAAGGTGACCTTGGTGCACCGCCGCGAAACCTTCCGCGCGGAAAAGATTTTGCAGGACAAGCTGCAGGCGCGGGTGGCCGAAGGCAAGATCGTGCTTAAGCTCAATGCCGAGGTAGACGAGGTGCTCGGCAACACCATGGGCGTGACCGGCGTGCGGCTGAAGAACAACGATGGCAGCTTCGATGAGCTGAGCGTTGACGGCCTGTTCGTCGCCATCGGCCATACGCCGAACACCTCGTTGTTTGAAGGCCAGCTGGCGCTCAAAGACGGCTATCTAGTGGTCAGCGGTGGTCGCGAGGGCAACGCCACTGCTACCAGCGTCGCGGGTGTGTTTGCTGCCGGCGATGTGGCCGACCATGTCTACCGTCAGGCGATTACCTCGGCGGGTGCCGGTTGCATGGCGGCGCTGGATGTGGAGCGTTATCTCGACGGCCAGTAGGCGGCTGCTTACCAGCGACTGCGCGCGGCCAGGCGGCGTTAAAAATGCCTGGCCTTCGCACGCTACCGTTGTAAGCCCCCGCTAGAGAATGAATAAAGCCTCGATTGAATCGAGGCTTTTTGTTGTTTGCTCGGCGCTCAGACCCAGGTGTTCAGCTTGAGGTCCCTTGAACTCAAACGCAGGAACTGGTCACTGGCTTTGACCAGCAGCGCGTGTTCATCGACGGTCAGTTCGCGGCTTTTCCGGCCCTGTAATTCGCTGCGGTAGAGGGTTTGCCCGCGTTCTTCGCGCAGGCGCTGGTAGCGCTGGCTGCGCGCCTCGACTTTG
Organism: Pseudomonas spirodelae; assembly: GCF_034653255.1. Classification (NCBI taxonomy): domain Bacteria; kingdom Pseudomonadati; phylum Pseudomonadota; class Gammaproteobacteria; order Pseudomonadales; family Pseudomonadaceae; genus Pseudomonas; species Pseudomonas spirodelae. The sequence continues at coordinate 99,388 of NZ_JAYEET010000042.1, forward strand.
AGGGTCAACAGGTCGACGTAAGCCACCTGCATCAGTTCGCTTTGTCCGGTTTCCAGGGCGCAGCGTTGCAGGAGTGGGGTGTGGGTAAAGGGCGATTCGGAGAGCATGACCTGCCGGCAGGCGCTGAGGTCAGGGCGCGGCTCGCCGTTGTGGAGCCAGTTGCCGCGGATGTCACGTTTCAGGTTGAGGCTGCGCTGGCCGTGGTTGTCGACCTTTAGCCAGAGGCGGCGAAAGCGCCAGCGCGGGTCGCAGTTAATCACGTAGGTCGCGGCGATGCTATGGCCTTGCAGGCTTTGCATCAGATGGCTGGTGGCGTTGATGCCGTGTTCATCGATATTCAGGCGCAGATTCTCCACGCCGGGGTTGTGCCATGGTTTCCATACCAAGGATTGCTGCATCTAGCGACTCCAAGCCGTGTCAGGTTGGAGAAACCGGGGAGGAACGGCAATGACGCTGCTCGGAGCACCTTCCCTGGTGTTCTCGTTCGAGTAATGGCGCGCAGCATAGGGCGATCAAGCTGCGATGTCTGTCAGCCGTTGCCGACAGTTATGCAAGGTTCTATGGCCTGCCATCTCTGGCGGTCACCCTGCGGGCCGTCGCTGCGCGACGTTAAAAATGGCTCCCGGCTATTTTTTGCGCGAGTGACTACAAACTGTTGCGTTGCAGCGATGGCTGCTCGAAGCGTACGCCGGCCAGGCCGGTGTCCATCAGTGCGCGGATATTGCCGTGGTCGTTGCCGCTCGGGGTGGCCAGCACGCTGCGGTAGTGCTCGCCAAAGCACTGCAGGGTTTCTTCCAGGCTCAGGCCTTCAAGTAGGGCAAGGCCGAGGGTCTTGCATGAACCTTCGTTCTGGCCGGCAGCATTGTCGACTGCACCATTGCGGAAAGCGCTGGGCTGGTACTGGTAGTACTCGGCAATAAACGCCAGCGTCTGCGCGAAGGTGAAGTGTTCGCTGCGCAGTTGTGCGCGAAAATCGTCTAGGGCGCTCATGCCTCTTTTCCTTTACTAAATGCGGCCTGTTGTTCGGCGCTGGCTTCTTTCTGGTATTGGCTCTTCCACTCGGCATACGGCATGCCGTAAATCTCTTCGCGTGCTTGATCCATGGTGAGGTCGACGCCTGTGTCATCGGCTGCCGCTTTGAACCACTTGGACAGGCAGTTGCGGCAGAAACCGCTGAGGTTCATCAGGTCGATATTCTGTACATCCGGGCGCGAGCGCAGATGTTGCACCAGGCTGCGAAAAGCGGCGGCTTCAAGTTCGAGGCGTTGTTGATCGTTCATGAGGATGCTCTCTGTAAGCAGGCAGGGGAGGCGTGGCGGGGATGATAAAAGGATGCCTGCCGTGCGGCAACGGCCCCGGCGCAGGGGCGCCGGGTGTATGCGAATCGATGGTTAACGCAGGGCTAGCGGTGGCCGGCGAGGGTGATCGACACCGACTCGGCAAAACGTAGGGCGTGCAGCTTGTCCACTTCCACTTCGGCGTAACGCACTGCGTCGTTAACCATGACCAGGTCAAGAATCTCTTGGGTCATGCGCTCCAGCAGGGCGAAGCGATTTTCTTCGACGTGGCGAATCACCGCCTTGGTGATGGTGCGGTAGTTCAATGCATGATCAATATCGTTATCACGCACCGCATCGGCAACGGGGTAGAGGATGGTCAGGTTAATCAACACATCCTGCTTGTTGTTGATCTCCTCTTCCTTGATGCCGATGTAGGTGCGCAGGCGCAGGTCTTTGACGCGAATACGCGCCATTCCAGGTTCCAGTCTCGGCATTATTTACCCCGTCCGATCAGTTGCAGGAATTCATGGCGAGTGTTGCAGGATTCACGGAAGGCTCCCAGCATCACTGAGGAGGTCATCACCGAATTCTGTTTCTCCACGCCGCGCATCATCATGCACATGTGTTTGGCTTCGATCACCACGGCCACGCCGGCGGCGTTAGTGACTTGCTGGATCGCGTCGGCAATCTGCTTGGTGAGGTTTTCCTGGATCTGCAGGCGGCGCGCGAACATATCGACGATGCGTGCGACCTTGGACAAGCCCAACACCTTGCCGGTGGGGATGTAGGCCACGTGGGCCTTACCAATAAAGGGCAGCATGTGGTGTTCGCACAGCGAGTACAGTTCGATGTCGCGGACGATCACCATCTCGTCGTTATCCGATTCGAACAACGCGCCGTTGACCACTTCTTCCAGGCTCTTGTGGTAGCCGTTGCAGAGGTACTGCATGGCTTTGGCGGCGCGCTTGGGTGTGTCCAACAGGCCTTCGCGTTCTGGGTTTTCACCGACGCCGAGGATGATTTCGCGGTAGTGATTGTTCATATCTAGAGTCATTGCAAAGGTCCTCGCGACCGGGCTCATTTAAGGTGGCGGCCGCCGTTGACAGTCAGTGTGGTGCCTGTGATGTAAGGGTTATCCAGCAGGTAACGTAAGCTCTGGTAAATCACCAGTGGCCCAGGCTCGATGCCCAACGCCGATTTTTTTAAGGTTTTGCTGCGGTACGTATCGTCATCGTCTGTGTTGAACATGATTAGCGCGGGTGCAATGCCATTGACCTTGATCTGTGGCGCAAAGCGGGCGGCAAAGGAGAGGGTCAGGCTGTCCAGCCCGGCTTTGCTCGCGCAATAGGCAGGACGCTTGGCGCTGCCTTTGCGGGCTACGTCATCGCTGATGTGGATGATGTCGGCGGGCGTTGAGTTTTCAAGCAGCGCCTGGCAGTTCAGGTTGATTAGATAGGGCGCGAGCATGTGCACGTTGAACTGTTGGGTAAATACCGCTGCTTCCTCGCCCGGAGTTTCCTCCAACCAGTCAGAGGCGTTGTAGACAATGGCGCGCAGGCTGTCGGTGTGCTGTTTGAGTCGCTCGATAAACGCCAGGATGCCCGCTTCGCTGGCAAAGTCTGCTGGCAGTGCGAGGGCACCCCGCTGCTTGAGGCGCTCTATACCTGCACGCTCACTGCGGTAAGTGACAATCAACGGGTGGCCGTCATCGAGCAGGCGTTCGGCGCAATACAAACCGATGCGCTGGCTGGCTCCGGTAATCAGAATGGGGGCGGCGCTGACGCTCATGCTCGACTCGCAGAATAATTAAGGTGGGTTCAGCGATGCTGTGCCGGGATACCTGACCAGTACGACACGGCCTCGACTGAACCGGAATCAAAGTTATACCAGCGTGGCTCTTTGTACAACCATGCGTGCTGTGGGTGTACTCGCTCTGCAGCGGGTCATTCGCCTATTTCATTGAGCTGCATCGTTATTTTTCGCAAATACAGGCTGAAATAAATTGTCCTTATCGTGTACAAGATAGGTTTTCTTGTACAGGTATGGCGTCATGAAGCCCTGGCGGTTAAGCATTTCTATGTTGTGCGGGCGAGTCAGTCGCGTCGAGGTCGTGGCGCTGCGCTGTTGTGGTTACTGCGCGCGTATTGTTTTCCGCGCAGGCAATGTGCAGGTCTTGGAATATGCGCCAGGGCAGCCGCTCTGGCCTGAGCTGGCGCTGTTGAAAGCGCGCCTGCGCCGCTGTGGCGTGCGCCAGGCGCGGTTACTGCAGCCAGAAAGCCATGACGAGATTATTGGCAGGCCTAAGCTGCTTGAGGCCGACCCAGGGTTGTGGCTAGCGCTGAAGTAGCTGGCTCAGCGCGGGTCTTTGCTGTTGCACTGATTGTCTGTGCAGCGCTGGCCGGCATCCGGATGAGGCAACCACGTGAGGTGTGGGCGTAACCGGCAGAACAGTCGATAGCCCAGCTCCAGCACGGGTCGCAGCGCTGGCCACGTCAGTGGTGCGGCCCAGCGATCAAGGCCCGCGGCGCGCCAGCTCCACAGTGTCGCATCCAGGCCAGTGACCCATTCGCCGTCGGCAAAACGCGCGTGCAGGCGGTTTTGCAGTGTTTCCTTGGAGTAGCCGGTGGTTTCAGCCTGAAAGTCCTCGCGGCTGATATCAACCAGGCTCAGGCGCTCGCTGCTGGCGCGCTTGCGCAGCAGTAGAATCTCGCGCGCGCACAGTGGGCAATCACCGTCGTAGTAAAGGGTCAGCGGCCAATGCGGTTGCATATTCACACTCTCAACATTTGTATAGGTTTTGTACAAAGTATGCGCTAAAGAGCTGAGTTACAATGCGCGCACTATTTTTCTGTGATAGCTGCCCATGTCTGATCTCGTTGGTGCTTCGTCCCTGGTTTCGAGTGCCCTCAAGCAGGAAGAGTTGTTTCCTATTCGTGAGGTGGCGCGCCTGACCGGTGTTAACCCGGTTACCCTGCGGGCCTGGGAGCGGCGCTACGGGCTGATCCAGCCAACCCGTACCGACAGTGGCCATCGCCTGTATTCCCAAGCCGATATTGAGGCGGTGCGCAGCATCCTGGCGTGGATCGAGCGCGGCGTGGCGGTGAGCAAGGTCGGTAAGATTCTTGCTAAAAGCAGCTCGATCAAATCGGCCAGCTCGCCTATCTATGAAGAGGTTAGCGCCAGTGAGTGGGGCGAATGGCAAGCTCAGCTGCGCCGCGCCATCAGTGCTTTCGATGAGGTGCGCCTGGATCGCCTGTACGGGCAGATTTTCTCCAGCTATCCGCTGCCGGTGGTGTTTCAGGACATCCTGATGCCGCTGTGGCAAGAGCTGCTGCTGCGTCAGGACGAGTACGGCCAGACCAGCGAGTGGTTGTTCCTCGACACCTTTCTACGTGCCCGCACGCTGCAGCGTTTGCAGGTGTTGCGCACCCAGGTTGAAGAACGCGTGCTGCTAGCCGCCTTGTCGGGGCATTGCCGTGAGTTGGAGCTGCTGGTGGCTGGGCTGCTGCTCAGCAGCGCCGATACTGCCGTCAGTGTGCTGGGGCTGGGTCAGCCACTCGAAGAGCTGACCCTGATCTGTGAAAAAATGCAGCCTCAGGCGCTCGTGCTGTTCTCCAATCAACCGCCCAGTGACGATTTGCCGAAAGTGCTCACGCGCCTGGCGCTGGCATTGAATTGCCCGCTGGTGATGGCCGGCGACGGTGCCGACCTGGCCGAAGAAAGCCTCAGCGGTTCGCCTATTGCCTGTTTGGGCAACGAAGGCCGCTTGATGCAACGCCGCTTGCAGCAGTTTCTTGCCGGGCATCTGGATACCTAATTCCGCTGTGTAACGCCCTCTGAATGGCCTTGCTGCGTCCGCGCAGTGGGGTTTTCGCATGTCTTCGGTTCCTGCTCGGTTTTGCTTGCTTGTACAGCTTGTACAAGAAATAGCTTGCTGCTTGCGAATTTTGGCTGTACAAAAGCTATACATTGTTAGTTTGTGTATAGCTTGTATCCACTTGTACAGCTTGAGGACTCAGCAACATGACCCAATACCGCGCACCCCTTCGAGATATGCGTTTCATTTTTGACGAGGTGCTCGACGCTTATGCCACCTTGCAGTCGCTGCCTAGTCAGCGCGAGTTCGGAGACGACCTCGGTGGCGCCATTTTAGAAGAAGCCGCCAAGCTAGCGGAGAACGTACTGGCACCGCTCAACGGGTCAGGCGATAAGCAGGGTTGCCATTACGACCCGGAAACCAAATCGGTGAAAGCGCCCGACGGTTTTCGTCAGGCGTATAAGCAGTTTGCTGAAGGCGGCTGGACTGCCTTGGCCTGTACGCCTGAGTTTGGCGGCCAAGGTTTGCCAAGCGTGCTGAATATGATGGTTGAGGAGATGGTCTGTTCGGCCAACTTGTCTCTCGGCATGTACCCGGGCCTGACTCACGGCGCGATTAATGCACTCACCGCCCACGGCGCTCGCGAGCTGCAAGAGCGTTATTTGCCGAAACTAATCAGTGGTGAGTGGACGGGCACCATGTGCCTGACCGAACCCCAGTGCGGCACCGACCTCAGCCTGATTCGCACTCGCGCAGTACCGCAGGCCGACGGTAGTTATGCCATTACTGGGACCAAGATCTGGATCACTGGTGGCGAGCACGACCTGGTCGACAATATTCTGCACCTGGTGCTGGCCAAACTGCCGGATGCACCCGATAGCGTCAAAGGCATTTCATTGTTCCTGGTACCCAAGTTCCTTGAAGACGGCAGCCGTAACCCAGCCTTCTGTGGCGGTTTGGAACACAAAATGGGCATCAAGGGATCTGCGACCTGTGTGATGAATTTTGAAGGTGCGCAAGGCTGGTTGATTGGCGAAGCCAACAAGGGCCTGAAGTGCATGTTCACCATGATGAACTCCGCGCGCCTGATGGTCGGAATGCAGGGGCTAGGCATTGCTGAGAGCGCCTATCAGGTGAGCTTGGGTTTTGCCAAAGAGCGCCTGCAGAGCCGTTCATTGTCAGGCCCGAAAGCGGCTGACAAACCGGCTGACCCGATCATTGTGCATCCCGATGTGCGGCGTAACTTGCTGCGCCAGAAGGTGATGATCGAAGGTTGCCGTGCACTGGCGTATTTCACCGGCCTGCATGAAGACGTAGCCCACGACCATGAAGACGCTGCCGTGCGTGAGCAGGCCGATGATCTGGTGCAGCTGCTGACTCCGGTGGTGAAGTCTTTCCTCACGGAAGAAGGCTTCAACTGTGCCAATGCGGGGCTGCAAGTGCTCGGTGGCTCCGGTTACACCGAAGACTGGGGCATTGAACAATTGGTTCGCGATGCCCGGATTACCCTGATTTATGAAGGTACCAACGGTATCCAGGCGCTTGATCTAGTCGGCCGCAAGTTGGGTTTGGGTGGTGGTCGCGCCGTGCGTAACTACTTTGCCCTGGTCGAAGGCTGGCTCAAGGCCAATGCCGATAGCGAGCATGCCGCTGCGGTAGGCGCAGCACTCAAGCAACTGCAGCAGGCAACATTGTGGATTGCCAGCGAAGGGATGAAAGACCCCGAGCAAGCGGGCGCTGCTGCGACGCCTTACCTGCGACTGTTTGCGCTGACCAGCCTGGCCTGGATGTGGGCGCGGATGGCCGCAGTGGCCAAGGCCAAGCTGGCGGCGGGCAGCACTGAGACCCTTTTCTACGGCGCCAAGTTGAAATCTGCAGACTTCTTTATGGCGCGCATCTTGACTGAAACCGACAGCCTATTGGCTGAGGTAAAGGCCGGTAAAGCCACGCTGATGGTGTTTAGCGAAGAGGAGTTTGCCGCCTAAAACGACTGCGCAATCCGATAGCCAGCGTGTACCGCCCTTTCGGCTATCGGATTTTTTATCCCTGCCGCAGGATCTTCCTGCACTTAGACCCGCCTTATTTGCGGGTCTTTTTTTGTCTGGCGCTTATGTGCCCAGCGTTTGATTGCTTAGGCTGAGCTTGCGCCTAACTGTTGCTCTTGCTGGATGTGTTGCCGGTAGATGAACTCACGCAGGTGCTCGTCGCTCTGTGGGTCCATCGCGTGCAGGTGGTAAGCCAGCAGGCCGTCATCGGTCTTGCGTACGAAGGCTCCGCTCACGGCAATTGGAGGAAGGTCATTCACCGGCAAGATCAGATCAAACCGCTGAGGCGCTTTGCGTTGTGCGCGGTACTCAATCAGTGCGCCACTCATCGACAACTGATGAACCCACAGATCGCTGGGTTGCGCGCTGCGGGTATGCAGCGGCAGCGGCTCGGGGAGCGGCGAGCGCCACGCACGGTTGATTTCACCTTCGTCGAAAATCTGCGGTGCGCTGAGTTGCAGTTGCGGCGCGCGCCTGCCGTTTTGGCTGAGGTGCAGGTCAAAGGTCAAACGCTGGTTGGCGATGTGCGCATGCAGGCTCATTGGCTCATTGACTGCGCAGTGTGCGAGCAGCTCGCTGAGCTGCTCGCCAATATCGGCCTGCATGCGCGGTTGCCGGCGCTGCTCAGAAGTCTCTGGCTGATTCAGCTGGCGGATAAACGCCAGCTCAGCTTGGGTCAGGAGTGCTTGTTCTTGCATGGTCGCGGTCTACATCAAATTGCAATAACGCTGTGACCGCGCCTGGTCGAATTAGTTACTGCCGGTCGTCGCCTGCAAACGGGCCAATTCCGCTTTCAACGTAAGCATTTCGGCTTCCAGCTCTTTGACCCGCTCCTGCGCTTGAACCTGCTCGGTGACGTTTTTCTGGATGCCGATGTAATAGGTCAGCTGGTCGGCATCGTTGACCACCGGGGTGATCGACAGCTCATTCCAGAACACGCTGCCGTCTTTGCGGTAGTTGCGAATGATCTGCCGGCACGGGCGGTGCGTCTTAACCGCTTCACGGATGGCATCCAGGCCGGCCTGGTTGCGGTCACCGGCCTGCAGGAAGCGGCAGTCCTGGTAGAGGATGTCGTCACTGGCATAGCCGGTGAGCTTTTCAAAGGCAGGGTTGGCATAGATCAGGATGTTGTCGTCACCTTCCTGTTCGGCAACCACGATGCCGTCGTTGGAGGCGTTGACCACCAGTTGTAGGAGTTTGGCGTTGATCATGAGGCGATTTCCCAGTCTATGTCCGCTGCATTCTAAAACATCCGGGCGGGCTGTCTACTTGCGGCATAATGCCCGTCTTATCGACTTGGTTCTGTATGTTTCGGAGTTATGCATGAAGATCGCCATTCTTTCTGGCTCGGTGTACGGCACCGCAGAGGAAGTTGCTCGCCACGCTGAGCGCCTGTTAAACGCCGCCGGTTTTACGGCCTGGCATAACCCGCGCGCCACCCTGGCCGATGTTCAAGCCTTTGCGCCCGAGGCGTTTCTTGCGGTGACTTCGACCACTGGCATGGGCGAGCTGCCCGATAACTTACAGCCCTTGTATTACGCCATCCGTGATCATTTGCCGGCCTGGAGTGGCTTGCCGGGTGGGGTGATTGCCCTGGGCGACTCCAGTTATGGCGACACCTTCTGTGGCGGCGGTGAACTGGTGTGTGAGCTGTATGCCGAGCTGGGTATTCGTGAGGTGCAGCCGATGCTGCGCCTGGACAGCAGCGAAAGCGTGACCCCGGAAACCGACGCCGAGCCGTGGCTGGCGGACTTTATTGCAGCGTTGCAAGGCTGATGCACCCGCGCGCACAAGCGTTGATCGAGACGTTGCAATTGCAGGCTCACCCGGAGGGCGGCTATTACCGCCGGCTGTTCGAGTCATCGCAGCAGGCCGCCGATGGTCGTTTGTGCAGCAGTGCGATTGTTTTTCTATTGCCCGCAGGCGTGATCAGCCGCTGGCATCGGGTAGATGCCGACGAGCTGTGGCATTACTACGAAGGCGCGCCGCTTGAGCTGCTGATTGCTGAGCAGCCTGATGCGATTCGCCGTGAGCGCCTGGGGCCGGTGGCTGCCGAGCAATTGCCGCAGCGCGCGGTGGTGGCACACGCCTGGCAAAGTGCGCGCAGCCTGGGTGATTTCACCCTGGTCGGTTGCACGGTGGCGCCGGCGTTTGATTTCGCCGGGTTTAGCTTGCTCAGCGATGATGAACAAGCGCAACGCGACTGGCCGTTGCTGCGCCAACTGCATCCTGAATGCGTTTGAACGCCTACGGCTGACCTCTAAGGTCAGCAGGCTGGCCGCCAGGGCGACTTATCTTTCCCGTTACGCTCGCTAGACTGCTTGGCACTTCTAACAAGAATTGCCGAGGAATCTGCCATGACCGTCGCCCACGCCCTGCCTGCTGTAAGCCTCAAGGATCAAGTCTCTGCCGCCGAGTGGCAGACCCGCGTTGACCTGGCTGCGTGTTACCGCTTGATTGCCCTGCATGGCTGGGATGACCTGATCTTTACCCACATCTCGGCGAAGATTCCCGGCAGCGAAGAGTTTTTGATCAACCCCTTCGGCCTGATGTTCCATGAGATCACGGCCTCCAGCCTGGTAAAGATTGATCTTGCCGGTAATAAGCTGATGGACAGCCCGTTCGATATAAACCCCGCCGGTTACACCATCCACAGCGCGGTGCATGAAGTGCGCCACGATGTCGCTTGTGTGGTGCATATCCACACGGCTGCCGGGATTGCCGTGTCAGCGCAAAAGCAGGGCTTATTGCCGTTGTCGCAGCAATCGCTGTTTGTATTGTCCAGCCTGGCCTATCACGGCTATGAGGGCGTGGCGCTGAATCACGATGAGAAGGCGCGCCTGCAGGCCGATTTGGGCGACAAGAATTTTATGATCCTGCCTAACCATGGGTTGCTCACGGCCTCCAATAGCATTGCCGATACCTTTCTGATGATGTTCACCCTGCAGCGCGCCTGCGAGATTCAAGTCATGGCGCAAAGTGGCGGCGCTGAGCTGATTCATATCCCGCAGCAGATTCTTAACGGCGCCAAGGCTATGGTCGCGGGCGTGATGAAAAGCGCGCAAGGCATGGGTGGTTCGCTGGCCTGGCCAGCGTTGCTGCGCAAGCTCGATCAGCAGATGCCAGGTTACGACGCATGAGTGCCTTGCCCGGTATTGCTTTAGCGGCGTGGCGCGCCCAGGGTTTGGGCTTCAACTTCCAGGGGCATGCCATGCGCTACTGGGTGGCGGGTGATGAACACGCCGAGCCGCTGCTGTTGATCCATGGGTTTCCCACCGCCAGTTGGGATTGGCATTACCTGTGGGCGCCATTGGCCGCGCGTTATCGGCTGATTGCCTGCGACATGCTCGGCTTTGGCGACTCGGCCAAGCCGCGCGGGCATGCTTACAGCCTGCTGCAGCAAGCTGACCTGCAGCAGGCGCTGCTTGAGCATCTGCACATCACCGGCCCGGTGCACGTACTGGCCCATGACTATGGCGACAGCGTGGCCCAGGAGTTACTGGCCCGGCATCACGAGCAGCGCTTCAAGCTGGCCAGCTGCGTGTTTCTCAATGGTGGCTTGTTCCCAGAAACGCACCGGCCGGTGTTGGTGCAGAAGCTGCTGCTCAGCCCCATCGGTCCGCTGGTCGGCCGGCTGTTCAGTCGCCAGAAGCTGGCAGCCAGTTTTGCCCGCATCTTCGGCCCGCAGACTCAACCGAGTGAAAGCGAGTTGGATGACTTTTGGAGCCTGATCGCCGAAAACCATGGCCCAGCAGTGATGCATCGCTTGATTCGCTACATGCCCGAGCGCCGCGTGCACCGTGAGCGTTGGGTGTCGGCCATGCAAAAAGGCGGGGTGGCGCTGCGGGTGATTGATGGTGCGGCGGATCCGATTTCCGGCGCACATATGGTCGCGCGTTATCGGGCGTTGATCGCCGATGCCGACACGGTGCTGCTTGCTGGCATTGGCCATTATCCGCAAATCGAGGCCCCCGAGCAGGTTTTGCAGCACTATTTGGCCTTTCGCCAGGCCTTGGCAGTGGGGTAGTCAAACGGCGCGAGCGCTGTGGCAGTGCCTGAAGCTGTTATGCGGCGCTGTCAGCGCCGCCCGGCGTGATTATCCCGCTGCTTTATCGCGCACCATTCAGCGCGGCTCGTGTCTATTGTGACCAGCGCGCGCCTGCTAGACACTCGGAGCATTGTTAATCTGCTGAGGAATGCTGCATGAGCGACGCCATCCGTTTTCAAGACCAGGTTGTAATCGTCACCGGTGCAGGTGGTGGCCTGGGTCGCGCCCATGCGCTGCTCTTCGCCAAACACGGCGCCAAAGTGGTGGTTAACGATCTCGGCGGCAGCACCCACGGCGAAGGCGCTAACGCCTCGGCGGCCGACAAGGTGGTTGAGGAAATCCGCGCGGCTGGCGGCACCGCCATAGCCAACCATGACTCGGTGACCGACGGCGAGAAAATCGTGCAGTGTGCACTGGACACCTTCGGTCGTATCGATGTGGTGGTCAACAACGCCGGCATTCTGCGCGACAAAACCTTTCACAAGATGGAAGACGCCGACTGGGACCTGGTCTACAAGGTCCACGTTGAAGGCGCCTACAAGGTCACCCGCGCGGCCTGGCCGCACATGCGCGAGCAGGGCTATGGCCGGGTGATTTTCACGGCCTCCACTTCAGGCATCTACGGCAACTTCGGCCAGTCTAACTACGGCATGGCCAAACTTGGTTTGTACGGCCTGACGCGCACCCTGGCGATTGAAGGGCGCAAGAACAATATCCTGGTCAACGCCATCGCCCCCACCGGCGGTACGCGCATGACCGAAGGGCTGATTCCACCGCAGGTGTTCGAACAGCTCAAGCCTGAGCTGGTCAGCCCGCTGGTGGTGTACCTGGCGAGCAATGCCTGTGAAGAAACCTCCGGCCTGTTCGAAGTTGGCGGCGGTTGGATGGGTAAAGTGCGTTGGGAGCGCAGCCTGGGCGCCGGTTTCGACCCGCGTGAAGGCTATAGCCCGGAAGACGTCGCGGCCAACTTTGCGCAGATCTGCGACTTCGAAGGTGCCGCCCACCCGAAAGACAATATCGAAGCGATGAAAGAGATGATGGCCAACCTGCAGAAGTTCGCCCTCTGAGTCAGCCGCGTTGCTGGAGGATTGGCCAGTAGCCTGACTCCACTGTTGCAAGGTTTAAAGCCAAGGCCGGCATTTATCCGGCCTTGGCTTTTTAGTGAATGGGTCATTGCGGTTGTGATGATTTGATGGCTGCAGCGGCCAAATACAGCTTTGCACTAATCCCTAAGTGTTTTGATGACTAATCATGGTCTGTCGCCATTTTGCGGGCCCGGTCTGATCATCAGGTTCGCAATGGGTCACGCCCCTATATGGACTTACTGCAATTCGTTAGCGAAACGTCCAACCGCTCCAACTACCTGTTTGGCGCCGTCCTGGATTTCTACAATCACGGTGCCGGCCTGATTGGCCAGCGCAAGGCCTTGCTCGGCTTGCTCGCGGCTGCTGAACATCTCCCGCATGGCTTGCTCAGCAAGCGACTGATTTTGTTGCACTACGCTGATGATTTCTTCCGTAGCTTCGCTGGTTCGGCCCGCCAGCTTACGTACCTCATCGGCAACCACGGCGAAGCCGCGACCATGCTCACCGGCACGGGCCGCCTCAATAGCAGCATTGAGCGCAAGCAAATTGGTCTGGGAGGCAATACCGCCAATCGTCTGTACGATTGAGCTGATTAACAACGATTGCTTGCCGAGCGCCTCAATACTTTCGGTGGCCGACTGCATCTGCCCAGCAATACTCTGCATGGTCTGAACAGTTTGCTGCACAACTTCAGCCCCACGCACGGCGCTCACATCCGTTTGTTGAGAAACGTCATACGCGACGCTTGCTGCGTCCCGCACTTCGGCTTCCCGAGCCACCTGTTCAGTCACGACGTTAGCGAATTTCACCACCTTGGATAACTTTCCTTCGGCGTCATGAACGGGGTTATAGGTCGCTTCAAGCCAAACCTCTTGGCCTCTGCTGTCGATCCGCTTGAAGCGATCCGCCACGTATTCACCACGGTTGAGCGTCTGCCAAAAGGCGGCATATTGCGGCGAACCCGCCTCTTCAGGCGTACAAAAAAGGCTGTGGTGTTTGCCGATGATTTGGCCGAGCGAATAGCCCATTGCCGTGAGAAATTGCTGATTAGCGGTGATAACCGTGCCGTCTAAATTGAACTGGATAACCGCCGTAGAGCGGATTAACGCCTCAATAAATGCTTCGTTTTCTTTTGTTTTTTCGAGGGCCTGGCTGATCTCACTGCCATATCCCTGGACGTGGGACAGCTTTCCATCCTCGTCTTTGATTGGGAACCAATTCAGCTTGATCCAAGCAAGGCTGCCGTCGGCGCGCAGATAGCGGTAGTCATCACTGACCGGCTCAAACTTTGAAATCGCCTTATTAAATGAGTGAAAGCAGGGCAGGTTTTTCACGTAAGGCGGAACAATCGCTGACAGCGGACGTCCCCGAAGATCATTCGCATAACCCAGCGCCTTGGCGAAATTAGGGTTGAATTCGCAGATGTTAAACTGCGCATCGAGCCTGATAGAGAGCATGCTGCGATCCATCTGCTCAACCTGTTGACGCAGCAGATACAGCTCCGCACTCTGGTCTTGTAGTGTCTTTTTAAGGGTACGGTTGAACATTAACGTCTCCACAGAATTAGGTAGATGTTGATTCGCAATAGAGTCCTTGCCATTCCCTGGGGCGACCTACCGGCCTGCTGCGAATTATTCAAAATGCCTTGTAGCGGCATCCTAAAGAGGGGAAATGTTTAGTCAGCCATCGCGCTATGTATGTGGCAGATAATGCTGAAACGACAGCGATCAGCAGGCAGTAGCAATAGCGCATACACGCTTCTTTTGAACGAGACGATCCCAGTCCGCTACTTAAATTTTAGAACAGCCATTGGTATTGAAGCATATGCGGTGATTCCATTGGCCGCGTTCTACAGCCCGCCGGGGTGCTGACCAAAGCTCAATGCAACTGCACGCGTTGGTTGGCCGGCTGCCGCCGCACACCCTTTCCGTTCCCCGACAAACCGCGTTTCAGTCTTTGCTTGGAATCCCGTATTTGCGCAGGCGCATGGCGATGGCGCTGTGTGAGGTGTGCAGGCGGGTGGCTAATTGCCGGGTGGAGGGGTGGTTGGGATAGAGCTTTGCCAGCAGGGCTTTTTCGAACGCGGCCACGGCGGCTTCCAGGCTGCTGACGTCGCCTTCGGCCTGGTGTGCGGCGACGGCGGTGCCGGCGATGTCTAGGTCATCAATCTGCACCAGATTGCTTTCGCAGATGGCGGCGGCGCGGAAAATCACGTTCTGCAGTTGGCGCACATTGCCCGGCCAACGGTTGCTCAGCAGCGCCGGGTAGGTGTCTGGCGTTAGGCGGCAGGGCAGGCGCTGGATCTGCGCGCAGGCCTGCTGCATAAAGTGCCGCGCTAGCAACAGGATGTCCTGGCCGCGCTCGCGCAGGGGCGGCACTTCGAGGTTAAGCACGTTGAGGCGATAGAACAGGTCTTCGCGAAAGGCACCTTCGTTGACCATCTTTTCCAGGTCACGGTGGGTGGCGCTGAGGATGCGCACATTGACCTTAACCTCACGCTCGCCGCCGACCCGGCGGAAGGTGCCATCGCTGAGAAAACGCAGCAGTTTGGCCTGCAGGTACGGCGACATTTCGCCGATTTCATCGAGAAACACCGTGCCCTGGTTGGCCAGTTCCAGCAGCCCCGGCTTGCCGCCGCGCTGGGCACCGGTAAAGGCGCCGGGGGCGTAGCCGAACAGCTCGCTTTCGGCGAGGTTCTCCGGCAACGCCGCGCAGTTCAACGCCAGAAAAGGGGCGGCGCGGCGTGTGCTGATGGCGTGGCAGGCGCGTGCCACCAGCTCTTTGCCGGTGCCTGTTTCGCCCTGAATCAGCAGTGGTGCATCCAGGGTAGCGACCCGTTGCGCGCGGGTTTTCAGGTTACGAATCGGCGCCGAGTCGCCGAGTAGCGAGTCAAACCCTTCGGCGTGATCATGGTGCAGCGCCGCCAGGCGTTCGCCGATGCGACTTGGGGCATACAGGCTGAGCAGGCCGCCGGCCAGGCGCCGCGCGCCGCCATCAACACCTTCGGTAATCGGTTGTGCATCGAGCAGCAGGGCCTGGCCCTTAAGGGTGATCTCGCGCATCGGTAGGCGAAAACCCTGGTCGAGTAGTTCGGCCTGCAACTGCGGGTCGGCGAACAACTCACCAATGTCCAAGCCCTCGGGCGGCTGGCCGCAGAGTTCGAGCAGCGCCGGGTTGGCCAGCAGCACGCGGCCCCGGCTGTCGACCGCGAGGACCGGATCGGTCATGGCGGCGAGCAGGGCGTCGAGCTGTAGGTGGCGGCGCTGGCCGGGGAGGATGTCGACAATGGTCACGGCTTTTACCCCGCGCACCTTGAATAGGGCCTCGCGCAGTTCGTCGAGCACCTCGGGGCGCAGGGTCGGGGCATCGATGTAGACGTTGGGTGGCACCATCTCCACCGCGTCCAGGTTGAGATTGCGCCCACCGAGCAGGGCGAGAACTTCCTGGGTGATACCAACGCGGTCGATAAAGGTGACGTGAATACGCATGGAGACGGGCGGCCAACTGGGTTACAGGGGCGTCAGTATGCCCGGTCTGTTTGGCTTAGTTAACAAGGCTTAGCCGCACGTCAGGCGAGTGATCACTTCGCTTTCATCGATATGGATATTCAAGCGCTGCAGGTTGTAGTCCAGAGTGGCTGCATCGCCGGGCGCGAGTACGCGGATATATTTGGCGTTGGCCTTGAGCTGTAGCTGCTCGACCTGTTTGGCGCTGGCGTGTTGCCCCAGCATGCCTTGCAGGTGCTCGACGCTGCAGTCGCCGCTGATATCTGCCACGGATTGTGCCGGCTGCGGCGAGCTGCAACCGGCCAGGAGGGCGAGCAGGCTAAGGCTGCCGAGCGTGTGACGAAGAGCCATGATGCGTTCCTTGTATGAGCAAAACTGCAGCCAGCCTAGCAGCCGTGCGCGCTACCGCTCAACGTTGTGGCGCTAAGTTGTCGCTTCAGTGCCCTGATAAACCATCAGCAACTGCGCAAGCGCGGGCAACTTCCCTACAATTGCGTTTTTCCCCAGCGAGGCTGTCCTGTGCAAGCGGTGATCTCGATTCAACAACTGAGCAAAACCTACGCCAGCGGGCATCCGGCATTGCAGAGCATCAATCTGGATATTCGCCAGGGCGAGATTTTTGCGTTGCTAGGCCCCAACGGTGCCGGCAAAACCACCCTGATCAGCATCATCTGCGGCATCGTTAATCCGGGCGCTGGCAGAGTCTTAGTGGGCGGCAAGGACATCATCAAGGACTACCGCGCCGCCCGTGGGCAGATCGGCCTGGTGCCGCAGGAGCTGGTCAGCGATGTGTTCGAAACGGTCTGGGCGACGGTGAAGTTCAGCCGTGGCCTGTTCGGCAAGAAGCCCAACCCGGCCTACCTGGAGCAGCTGCTCAAGGATTTGTCGCTGTGGGACAAGCGCGACGCGAAAATCTTCGAGCTGTCGGGCGGTATGAAGCGCCGGGTGATGATTGCCAAGGCGCTGAGTCATGAACCGCAGATTCTGTTTCTCGACGAACCCACCGCAGGGGTCGACGTCGAGCTGCGCCGCGACATGTGGAACATGGTGCGCGGCCTGCGCGAGCGTGGGGTGACGATCATTCTCACCACCCATTACATCGAAGAAGCCGAGGAAATGGCCGACCGCATCGGCGTGATCAGCAAAGGCCAGATCATCCTGGTCGAAGAGAAGCAGGCGCTGATGCACAAACTCGGCAAGAAACAGCTGACGTTGCAGCTGCAGCAGCCGTTGGCCAGTGTGCCCGCCGAGTTGGCGCGCTACGCGCTTGAGCTGGCGGATGAGGGGCATGCGCTGGTGTTTACCTTTGATGCGCAAAGCGAGCACACCGGCATCGCCGAGCTGCTCAAGGACCTGGCCCAGCACGGCATCGATTTCAAGGACCTGCAGTCGAGCCAGAGTTCGCTGGAAGATATTTTCGTCAACCTCGTTCAGGAGTCGCGTCGATGAATTTCTATGCAATCCGCGCCATCTACCTGTTTGAGCTGGCGCGTACCTGGCGCACTTTGCTGCAAAGCATTGCCACGCCGGTGATCAGCACCTCGCTGTATTTCGTGGTGTTCGGCTCGGCCATTGGCTCAAGCATGACCCAGGTGCAGGGCGTCAGTTACGGCGCGTTTATCGTGCCGGGGCTGATCATGCTGGCGCTGCTCACCGAGAGCATTTCTAACGCCTCGTTCGGCATCTACATGCCCAAGTATTCGGGGAGCATCTACGAGCTGCTGTCGGCGCCGGTGTCGTACCTGGAAATACTAATTGGTTATGTCGGCGCGGCGGCGACCAAGTCGATCATTCTTGGCTTGGTGATCCTGATCACTGCTCGGCTGTTCGTCGACTTCGAAATCCTCCATCCGGTCTGGATGCTGGCGTTTCTGGTGCTCACCGCGCTGACCTTCAGCCTGTTCGGTTTCATCATCGGCGTCTGGGCCGATGGCTGGGAAAAGCTGCAGATCGTGCCGGCGTTAATCGTCACGCCGCTGACCTTTCTCGGCGGTGCGTTCTACTCGATCAGCATGCTGCCGCCTGCCTGGCAGACGGTAACGCTGTTCAACCCGGTGGTGTACCTGATCAGCGCGTTCCGCTGGAGCTTCTACGGCGTGTCCGACGTTAACGTTGGCCTGAGCCTGGTGATGATTCTCGGTTTTCTGCTGCTGTGCATCCTGGCGGTGGGCTTGATTTTCAAAACCGGATATCGGCTCAAGAGCTAGAGGCTGAGGCGGCTAACCGAGAAATGTTGCAAATCGAGCGGCGGACAAACTTTGTTTGATTTGCAGCGACATGGCTCAAATGCACAGTGCATCAGGGTTACAGCCAATTGAGGAGGGCGGCGCGGCACATTTGTGGTTAAGACCAACGTCTTAGGGCTTGCCTAAAGGGGGGCTCAATGGCGTAGGCTGGAGTTGTTGCCTTGGTAGGCAACGCATTCGCGAACGGTTGAAGAAGGAAAGCTTTATGCAAATCCAAGTTCACAGCGATAACCACATCGAAGGCAGTGCCCGCTTGGTTGAATGGGTCAGCGCCAGCGTTGCCAGCAAGCTGGAACGTTTCGATGACGAATTGACGCGTATTGTTGTCCACCTGCATGACGACAACGGTGCCAAAGCTGGTGCGCATGACAAGCGCTGCCAGATTGAAGCACGGCCAAAAGGCCTGCAGCCGCTTTCTGTAACCCACAAATCTGAGTCGCTGGAACAGTCCATCGACGGTGCCATTGAGAAGCTGCACCACGCCCTTGAGCATCAGTTCGGCAAGTTGCGCAGCAAGCGTGCGACGCCGCTGCCCGCCAATGAAACCCTTGATATTCCGGGTCAGGATGCCTTGTTACGTGAAGACTTCCTCGCCGAGGAGCAATTGCGCGCCTTGTAACATGATGGCCCTAGTTGGCCTGTCTTAACCCCTTGTCCACGCGCCCCCGCAGCTTTATGCGGGGGCGCTGTCGTTTCAGGGCCTCAAAAAAGTGGGCACTGCCTGTCTGCGGCAACCGCCTGCCTGAGGCGGCAAGGGCCTTCCTCTTTATTTCACGCTGAATAGGCGCAAAGCATCGGCATTACTGGCGTGCAGGTGGTTGGCCCATATTCTGCAGAAATGCCTGCCAACTGACCTTTGCAGGGATTCGCCATGACCAGTATTTCCAACAGTTCGCCGCTGGCGAGCTACTTCGCCAACACCGCCAAACCCAGCACGGCAGCGGCTGCAGGCAGTAGTAGCAGTACGGATAAGCCGAGCACCAGCGCGCCAGACCCGCTTGCGGAAATTCGCCGGTTTGCCAGCGGCATGGTGGCCAACAGCCGCGGTGGCCTGCTGCGCGCAATGAACGCCGAGAGCAGCGTTGCCAGCAACTCGATTGCCAGCGATCGTTTCCGCCCGGTAACCGAGCAGAGCAGCGACACCTCGAAAATTGCCCTGCCGGATGTCGCTGAACTGGATCGCGAGGACGCCGCCAAGCTGCTCGCGCAGATCAACAAACTGGTCGACGCAGGCCTCGACAAGAGCGATAGCTTTGTCGGCTACAACGGTGATGAACAAACCGACTCGCTGACCACTTACCGTGACTGGCTGCAGGCCAGGGGCGGCGTCAGCATTTACGTTTAAGTGCTCTGCCGCCGATTTCGCCAGCCGTGCTGCCTGCGCACTGGGCTGGTTTCAACGCGCGAGGTGCGCCAATATCACCCGACCACAGTGGTGGGCATGCCCAGGTCGAGGGGAATTATGACGAGCAAGGTGTTTATTCGGGCGTTCGCTGCCCTGGGGCTGGCGCTGTTGTGCGCCACTGGCGTGCAGGCCGCAGAAGAGGCGCAGCTGCTCGGGTTGATCAACAACTACCGCAGTGAAGTGCAGCGCTGTGATGATCGGGCTTCGGCGGAGTTGCCGCCGCTAACGGCTGATCCACGGTTGGTGCAGCCGGTCGGTCGCGCTGGGGATTTGCAGCAGGCGATGAGTGCGGCGGGTTACCCAATGGTCAATGTGCAGGCGATCAGCCTGTCCGGGCCGCGGGATGCGGCGGCGGCGCTAAAGGTGCTGCAAGAGAGTTTCTGCGCAATCGTTCTCGATCCGCAGTTTGTCGATATCGGTATCCATCAGCAGGGCCGTGACTGGCGCATCCTGTTGGCCCGGCCGTTGCTGAGCGCACGCTTAGGCGATTGGCAGGTGGAGGGGCAAAAGCTGCTCGAACAACTCAACACTGCACGCAGTACGGCGCGCCAATGCGGTAGCCAATCCTTTGCTGCCTCCGCGCCGCTGCAGTGGAATGCCACCCTGGGCAGCACCGCCGAAGCCCACAGCCGGGCCATGGCCAACGGCAATTTCTTCGATCACCAAGACCCCGACGGCCGCACCCCCGGCGACCGCGCGGAGCTGGCTGGCTATAGCGGACAGCGTATCGGCGAGAACATCGCTGCCGGGTTAGACACGCCGAGTAAGGTGGTCGACGGCTGGCTGGCCAGCCCCGGGCACTGCGCCAACCTGATGAACCCGCATTTTACTGAGCTGGGCGCGGCCTATGCCAATGACCCGAAAAGCGATGCCGGGATTTACTGGACGGCCATGTTTGGCGCGCCCTAGCCGCTGGCAGGTTTAGCTCGGGTAACGCTCAAGCCAGGGTGGCGTTAGCTTTCGTCGTGCCCAAGGCAATACTGGTTGTTGCCGTTGCGCTTGGCGCGGTACATCGCCTGGTCAGCAATATGGATCAGGCTGTCGATGGTGGGGCCGTGCTCTGGGTACATGGCAATGCCCAGGCTGGCGCCGATCGGGTGGTTGCTAGCGCCCAGCTGCATGGGCGGGGTCAGGCGTTGGAGGATTTTTTCGCTGATCAACTGAGCATCGTCTTGCAGGCTATTGCTGCGGCTCAGCCCTTCGATGATCAGGACAAATTCATCGCCGCCCAGGCGTGCGACAAAATCTGATTCACGTAGGGTTTTCAGCAGCCGTTGCGCGACGCCCACCAACAGCTGGTCGCCCACGGCATGGCCATGCTCATCGTTGATTTGTTTAAAGCCGTTGAGGTCGATAAACACCAGGGCCATGCGCGTGCCATCGCTGCGCGCGCGGGCCAGTGAACGTGCCATCTGCTCTTCAAGTTGCAGGCGGTTGGGCAGCCCGGTCAGTGGGTCGTGGCGGGCGAGTTTTTGCAGTTGGCTGACTGAGGCCTTCTCTTCGGTGATGTCGCGTACCACACCCATCAACTTGATCGCCTGACCGTTGCCATCCTTGAGCACATTGCCGGTTTCACGCAGCCAACGGATGCTGCCATCCGGCCACACCACGCGGTATTCCTCGTCATGGTTGTGGCCGGTTGCAATGCAGCGCAGTTCCCCGGCGCGGACCTGCTCGCGGTCATCCGGGTGCACGCAACTGCAAAACAGGCTGTAGCTCGGCGTGACCTCGCCGGGTTTGAAGCCGAACATGCCGTAGATGGCCTCCGACCAATACAGCGTGTCGCTGTCGATGGACCAGTCCCAGGTGCCAATGGAGGCGAAATACTGACTGCGCTTGAAGCGCTCGGCATCTTCCGCGGGGGCGTTTGGCTGAGGTGTAGCGAGCGTGAGCACGATGGCATCGCCACGCCCCGCGCGCTGGATGCGGCGCATATCCACGTCGGCTGTGGCTAGCGGCAGGCGTTGATGCACGGGCAGGCTGTCGTGCGCAGGCAGTTGCGGTAACCACTGCTGCAGCGACGTTCCGCGCAGTGCTGCGTCGGCATTCAATATCCTGGCTGCCGCCGCGTTATGCCGCTGAATAAGCCCCTTGTGGTCGAGCAGCAACAGCCCATCGGCGCTGGCGTCCAGCAAGGCACGTTGCTCGCGCACCTGTTGTTGTAGCCGCCGCTGACGCCGGAACAGCAGCAGGGTTAACGATCCCGTTAGAAGGAGCAGGAGTGCGAGGCCGGTGGCGAGCAGAGGCATGTGTGCAAGCACGTGGTTCAGGTCTTTAACGCGACTAGGTCGCGGCATTATGCACGTTGCAGGGACGTTTTGTGGCGTTATGCCATCGTTGTTTTGTAGGGTGGATCGTATGCAAACCGAGCTGTGCGGGTGTGCCGGGTGCGCGACCCTGAGCCATCTTAATAAGATGGTATTCACGTCATGCACGTGGTTGAACGCGGGCGGTGCTAGGGCCATGCTCGGCCTTTTCCCACCGCCAGAGGCCCATCTATGGACGTCCTGCGTACCCCAGACAGCCGCTTCGACAACCTTCCCGGCTATGCCTTTGCCGCCCATTACCTCAGTGTTGATGACGGCGAAGGCGGCCAGCTGCGTGTGCATTACCTCGATGAAGGCCCAGCGGATGCGCCGCCGGTACTGCTTCTGCATGGCGAGCCGTCGTGGAGTTACCTGTACCGCAAGATGATCCCGATTCTGGTCGCCGCCGGTCATCGGGTTATCGCCCCCGACCTGGTTGGTTTTGGCCGTTCCGACAAGCCGAGCAAGCGCAGCGATTACACCTATCAACGCCATGTTGACTGGATGCAGGCCGTACTTGAGCAGCTCAACCTGCAGCACATCACTCTGGTTTGTCAGGATTGGGGCGGGTTGATTGGCCTGCGCCTGGTGGCGGAGAACCCACAGCGCTTCGCCCGCGTCGTCGCCGCCAACACCATGTTGCCCACCGGCGATCACAACCCCGGTGACGCCTTCAAGAGCTGGCAGGACTATTCACAGAAAGTCCCCGAGTTTCCGGCAGGCGCGATCATCGACCGCTCGACCACCACCGAACTGCCGCAAGCGGTGATCGATGCCTACGACGCGCCGTACCCGGATGAGTCTTACAAGGAAGGCGCTCGGCAGTTTCCCCTGTTGGTACCGATTACCCCCACAGACTCTGCTGCCGAGAAGAATCGCGCCGCTTGGGCGGTGTTGATGAAGTGGGATAAGCCGTTTCTCACCGCCTTCAGTGACTCTGACCCGATCACCGCCGGGGGCGACAAAGTCATGCAGAAGCTGATCCCCGGCACCCAAGGTCAGGCTCACACCACTATTGTGAATGGCGGGCACTTCTTGCAGGAAGACCAAGGCGAAGTGCTGGCTGAGGTGGTGATCAAGTTTATTGCGGCCAATCCGCTCACCGCCGATGGCTAACGCCGCCTGGTCTCTGGCGTATGGCGTACCTAACGGCTACGCCATTTAACTCGGCTTGAGGCTAGTGAGCAGCCGGCCAGAGCAGCGGCAGCACATGCTCGCGCAGCAGCGGTGCCAGGGTGGCTGGCGGTACGTCATCGGGGGCGAGCCAACGCAGTTCTTCCAGTTCTGCGGCGGCGCTAACCTCATGGGGCAGGCGGGCCTGGAAGACGCTGGCGTCGATCCAGGTATCGGGCTCATTGGCCGCCGCAGCGTGGAACTGGCCGAGTGGTTGTAGCGCGTCGGCGGGCAGGCTGAGGTTGAGTTCTTCTTGCAGTTCGCGGGTTAGCGCGGTGAGCGCATCTTCGCCGGGCTCGGCTTTGCCGCCGGGCAGCATAAAGCCCTGGGTGTTGCGTTTACGTACCAGCAGCAGGCGGCCGGCCGCGTCGAACAGGCAGGCGGCGGAAATGGTCAGGGTGGTCATGGCTTTCGCTTTGGCTGTGTGGCGCCTCAGTGCACGGAGCCTGAGGCGCGGCGTTGGTGTACCAGCGCCAATGCGCGCTGAGTCATCTGGTCGAGTTGACGGTCGCGCTGTTTCTCCGCGTCGCTCATGGCTTTTTTGCCGTGTTGCTTGAGCAAGTAGGCGTGGATCTGCCGCACTTCGGTGGATTCGAAGATTGGCGCCAAGTCCTGCACAGCCACCAGGCCGTCCGAGCGATAGGCGCGGGTGCTCATCAGCACTTGCGGGCCGTGAGCCGCCAGCAACTGAAAGCCCATGGCCTCGAAGGTCGGCACCTTGCTCGCCACACAGGCCAACTCGGTGTGCGGGTGGCGGCTGGTTATCTGCTGCAGCATGGCGCGGGCAATCCCGTGGCGACGCTGGCTGGCGTGCACGGCCATATACGCCAGGGTGCAGGCCTCGGGGTCATCCTTAGCCGGCAGATACAGGGCAAAGCCCAACACCTGCGACGGGTCTTGATCATCCAGCGCGAGGATCAACCGCGCGCTGCTCGCCTGCTCACTGTCCATAGCCTGCAGGTACAGGTGCATCTCGTAGCCGATGACGTATTGATACAGCTGGTAGAGCGGGTTGCTGGGCGTTAGCGACACCGGGCTGATGTCACTGAGGTAGTCCACCACCATCTGCAGCACCTGGCTTTTCAGCGACTCGGGTGGCGGGGTGTCCAGGTGTACGAGGGTGAACATCAGTCGGGCTCCGGGGCGTTAGCGGTGGCGGCATTGTAACGCCCTCGGCACATGCCTGTTGCAGCGCGAAGCAGGCAACGCCCTGTGCAATCCATACGCCTCGGCGCAACGCTAGCTTCCCTGGGGGCAGGCTTCCTATATGATGCGCCACCCGCAAAAACCGCCCCTTAATCATCAGGTCACTATGTCCGTTAACGCCCTCTATACCGACCTGTCTGACTACTACGACCTGATGTGCGCCGATATCGACTATCAGGCGCAAAGCCACAGCATCCATCGGCTGCAGCGGTTGTTTGGCAACGCCGGCAGTCGCCACCTGGATTTGGCCTGCGGAACGGGCCCGCATGTGCACTATTTCAGCGAAGCCGGCTATGCCAGCAGCGGCCTGGATATCAACCAACCGATGTTGGACCAGGCCGCCATCCGCTGCCCGCAGGCGCACTTCTCGGTGCAGGACATGTGCAGTTTCAGCGTGAGCGAGCCGCAGGACCTGATCACCTGCTTTCTCTATTCCATCCACTACAGCGCTGGCATTGAGCGGCTAAAAGCCTGCATCGCCAGCGTGCATGCGGCGCTCGCCGCCAATGGCTTGTTCTGCTTTAACGCGGTTGATAAGGGCAAAATCGATAACAGCCTGTTTGCCGAGCACAGCGTGCAACATGACCACGGCCTATTCACCTTCAGCTCTGGCTGGCATTACCCAGGCGAGGGTGAGCGGCAGTTATTGAAGCTGCGGATTGAGAAGGTGACAGCCGGGCAAACCGAGGTATGGCACGACGAACATCCGATGGTCGCGCTGAGTTTCGTCGAGTTGCAGGCGCTGCTACAGCCGTACTTTGAGGTGCATGTGCTGGCGCATGATTACCAGGCGATCATCCCGTGGGACGGGGCGTCGGGGAATGCGCTGTTTGCCTGCGTGAAGATCTAGCGCTGTTGCACTGCGCAAACGGGGCCGCTTTAGCCGCGCACGCCAGGTGGGCGCTGAAGCGGCCGAGTGCGCGGCTGGCGGTTTATTTGAGGCCATTTGTCTGGCATGCGAGATAACTCAGACGCCAGCCCACAATGAGCACACAATGGCCCCACGTCCTCTATGAAGTCAGGCAATTCGCCAGAGCACTTTATAAAGCGCCGTATTGGAGTCACGCACATGAGCATTTCCAAACTGCTGTTTACCGCCATTCTACTTTCCACTCTGGGCTTGAGTGGTTGCTCGAATATGTCTCACCAAGACAAAACCACCGCAGGCGGCGCAGTGGTCGGCGGTGTGGCGGGTAATTTGTTATGCGGCGGTGTGTTGTGCACAGGCGTGGGTGCGGCGGTCGGCGGGGTGATTGGTCACGAAATAGGCAAGGATGGGAAGAAAAAATAGCCCGAGCCGGCTCTGACTGCGCCGCGTTTGCCTGAGTGAACCGGCCGCAGTCATAGCGTTCTAGATAACCGGCAATTCCCCGCACTGACTCCTTAATCGCCCGGCCATCCTCCGAATGTCCCCAAGCCTTCACCTGGCTGCGACCAGCCGTTCATGCAGGTGGGGTGAACGTTCTAAGGCGGTTTGAGTCAGATTAAGTGTTACATGCTCTGCGCTCGCTGGCGCATGAACGCCAGCCATCAGCGAATTCACGATAAAACCTCGTCCTCTGTGGAATCTGGCTCCTCGTCAGTACATTTCACAAGACGTTGCACCGGAGTTAATCACATGAATATGTCCAAACTGCTGTTTACCGGCGCTCTGCTTGCCACTCTGGGTTTGAGTGGTTGCTCGAATATGTCTCACCAAGACAAAACCACGGCCGGTGGTGCTGTGGTCGGCGGCGTCGCCGGTAACTTGTTATGTGGCGGCGTGCTGTGCACGGGCGTGGGCGCTGCTGTTGGTGGGGTGATTGGTCATGAAATGGGTAAAGACGACAAGAAAAAATAGCCTGAAGCCCAGCAGGCGTTAGCGCGCATGCCGCGAGGTGGTTGGGCTGGCTGCTGGGCAAGTGACAAAAATGCCAAACCAGCGCTGCGAAGGATGGGTTGAGCAGCGCGATACCCATGCGGTTGTCGAGTAGCAGGGTTGCGCGTTGCCGCCGCATTGGCACCGTTTGGGCGAGCAGGTTGCGCCTCCTCGGTTATTTAAGCGTGCTCCCCCTACGTGG
Organism: Pseudomonas spirodelae; assembly: GCF_034653255.1. Taxonomy (NCBI): domain Bacteria; kingdom Pseudomonadati; phylum Pseudomonadota; class Gammaproteobacteria; order Pseudomonadales; family Pseudomonadaceae; genus Pseudomonas; species Pseudomonas spirodelae. The sequence continues at coordinate 125,565 of NZ_JAYEET010000042.1, forward strand.
GCACGCCGTCTGTAACGCGCGGCGTCACGCCTCTCATCGTTCAACCGCAACAAACCCTACTTGGTCCGCGCAGCTTCGCGCACGTGAATAACGCCAATGCTCAGCTCTATCCATACAGCTTCGGTTCAGCCGGTTGTAATGGCCGTCATCGTGCTTTTCGCACACCACGTTAGGGCTACAAATCCGCTCAGCGCCAATCCGCCGCACTAGCCATTCCCGCACTGTGCAGGTGAGGCCGTGCTGTCTCTTCAGCGAGTAGGGTGGATGACGCTTTATCCATCCACCGTTGCGGTGGTTGATGCGTTACAGGCTCACTCCCCAAAACCGCTCGCGACCGGCTCCGGCGCAATGCACCAGTCTTCTGAATACACCCCCTGTGCCACGGCGCGGTGAAAGCTCGAATAGGGCCAGTCCGCCAGCCGTTCGACATGCCCATGCTTCAGCGGGTTGTAATGGATATAGTCGAAGTGGCGTTGGTAATCCCCTTCATCGCGGATCAGGTGTTCCCAGTAGCGCCGTTGCCAGATGCCACGCTCGCGCCGGCGCTGTTGATTGACGGTGCGTACTTCGGTGATTGGCAAGCGTTTGGCGAAGGCGAATTTGATGACCTTCCAGCGCAAGGCAAAGTCGGCATCATCTGGTGGCAGCGTCCACATGCAGTGCATGTGTTCGGGCAGCACCACCCAGGCATCGATATGAAAGGGATGTCGCAACCGCGTTGCGCGCACCGTTTCGCGCAATAGCTCGATTTCACGGACCAGCAGATCGCTGCTGCGGTCACGCAGGTTGACGGTAAAAAAGTACGTGGCCCCAGGTACGCGTGCGCGGCGGTAGTTGGGCATGGCGGCTCATCCTTGAGCGGTTGGGTCGTTTAACCATGGTGGACAAGCTTCGCGTTGTCCACCCTACGGATGCCGAGCGTAGGGTGGATAGCGGTTTAACCATCCACCGCTGCGGTGATTGTCCGGGCTACTTGCTACCAATTCCCACCACCGCGTAGGGTGGATGACGCTTTATCCATCCACCGATGCGGCGGTTGTCCGGGCTACTCGCTAGGCCAGGGATGGCCCACCGTGACGACCCTCGGAACAGCACCGGAGCAAGGGAAGTTAAGCGCAGCGAAACTCGGATGCCGGGCGCGCTTTCTCTTTGGTTACTTTCTGCGCGAGTAAAGAGATACGGAGCGAAGCGTAGTAACAGCCGCAGGCTGGCCCGAAGGGTAAGCGCAGCGAATCAAGTGACTCGGCGTAAAGCCGAAACCAGTAGAAAAAGGCGACACAGCAAATAAACTTGTTCGCTTGTTGCTTTGTGTGGACAAGCTTCGCGTTGTCCACCCTACGCAGGAATATCGGTGCTCCGTAGGGTGGGTGGCGCTTTATGTATCCACCATTGCGGTGGCTGTCCGGGCTACTTGCTACGATCTTCCTAGCTAGCATCAGGGGGCGCAAAGCCCCCTGAGCATTACAGGCCTAAGC
>NZ_JAYEET010000043.1:0-15045 GCF_034653255.1 Pseudomonas spirodelae
TAAGTGCCAGAGTTGTGCGCTGAAAACCCAGTGCACACCAAGCACAAATCGTCGAGTAAGGCGCTGGGAGCATGAAGCAGTGCTGGAGGAAATGCAGCGCCGGTTGAACCAAGCACCAGAGATGATGCGGGTTCGAAAACGGACTGTTGAGCATCCCTTCGGTACGCTCAAGCAATGGATGGGCGCAACGCACTTCCTGACCCGAAAGCTGAACGGGGTGAGTGCGGAGATGAGCTTGAATGTGCTCGCCTACAACTTGAAACGGGTGATGAAAATCATCGGCACCGAAGGCCTGTTGAAGGCGATGACGGCGTAAAAGCCCCAGCTTTTGCTGCTCCAAGAGGTGCCAAAGCGCTTCATAAACGCTCTGACGCGCTATTGGCGCTGATCGCGGCTATTTGCTTGGGAAACCGCCTCGCCCAGGAACACTGGGCTGAGGCACCCAAGATGCGAAAGTGTTTTTACACACTCTGGCCCCTAAGCTGCCCTGCGCAGAGGGCAAATAGGGGCAAAAAGCGGACACTACCGTTGGAGATAACCGGTCTGCCGGAGGTGGGGCTGGTTGACCGAGGGGTTGGAGCGCATTTTTCCGAACAGCGCATCGGAATTGCGAACATCTGCGAGCAATGGCGCTAGAGCGCGACCAGCTCGGCGATTTTTGCCGCGACTACCGCCATTGAGTCTTCTTCAGTGTCCAGACCACTTCGGGAGGCGAGTAAGGGGCTGACATTGCGGAGAGCTTCATACGTCGTGTTATGCACGATGGGAACGAGCTGATTACCCGCCAGGAGTGCCGAAAGCTCTTTGTCGGCGACGCTCTCTTTGGGGAGGCGGGCCAGCAGCGCAGGGGTCACCAGCACAAGCCCAATTCGAGAATTTGCTAAGCCCTTGTCAATAGCGCGCATCATCGGAACGCCTAGGCCAAGGTCCTTTTCGCTGAACCAAACTTTGACACCAGCCGCCACGAGCAACTCATGCAGCTCTTTGGCCGGACCCTGCCGGTCGTCCCAAGCGTGGCACAGGAAGACGTCACGAAGATCAGGCTGCGCCGCAGCTCGCGCCTCCACGGTTTCGCGGATTGGCGTGAGTGACTGCACCTGGGTAGACGTGTACGACACGGACGAACCCGCTCTCGACCAGCGCGGCCTTGAACTGCTGCTGGATCTGCTGCCATCGCCGCCATTGTTGCCAGAACTAGCTCCGCTGCTACCCGACGAGGAGTAGAATGAAGGCGAATATGCATTTGACCTGTAACCGCTATAGCGGCTACTACATGCGGGGCAGTCCGCTGCTGCGCTTGCTGAGCGATGGCCTCTTGTTGGTGCCGTGCATCTAGCCAAGTCGAAATCCTTCCATTGGTCAGTCCCTTTGCAACACACAGATGTAGGTCTGACTGAACAATAGCCTAGTGCCATGCCTAGCAGAAGAGGAAATTCAGGGCTCAGTATTTCGACGGTGTCGTCCTGGCTGAAACAGGTCTTCATCGAGCGGGCATCGGGATCGCTCAGGGAGATCTGTTTATCCTGTGTTTCATTGACCTGAACCTCGATTTCCTAGGCCAATCGTACTTTATTTGGGGTTTGAAAGAGGGCGCAGGACTGCGCAGTTATGATTCCGAGCACTCATCCTTTTAAAGAGTAAGTGCTCGGTTTTAGCGGGGGTTACTTCGCGGGGTAGTCGGCAATCACTTGGTCAGTACCGGCCTTGGTCAATCCGATCACCTGATAAGCGTGCTGGGTACCGTCAACCTCCATGCCCGGCGAGCCTGCCGGCATGCCAGGAACGGCGATGCCAGCCAGGTCATAGCGCTTGGAAAGTTCGATGACCTGCGCTGCTGGTACATGACCCTCGACAAATTTTCCGTCGATCACAGCGGTGTGGCAGGACGCCAGTCTTGGGGCGACGCCGAGTCGTTGCTTCACCGAGGACATATCGCGCTCGACATGGTCGATGACTTTGAAGCCGTTTGCTTCCAGGTGCGAGATCCACTTCTTGCAGCATCCGCAATTTGCATCACGGTGTACGTCGATTGTCAGGGCATCAGCTGAATGGACTGCTGAGGTCATAAACAAGGCGGCCAGCATCGCCACTCGCGCGCCATTACGTTTAGCTGTCATGTAGGTGCTCTTTGCCATCGGCATGGGTGTGAGTTTTGGGAGCGGGAGCCGGGGGCTGCTCCTGTTGAGCTTGCGCTGGGTCGTGATGATCAACGCCACCCTGTGTCTTCGGGTCATCAGCTGCATGGTGGTCTGCGCCGCTGCCTGATGGCGTCATATCTGCTGCGTGATGGTCCGCACCGCTAGCCGAAGCGCCGTGATGATCAGCACCTGCGTTCGTCACTGAACTATCCGAAGCATGATGATCTGTCGCAGCTTCAGGCTCGGCGTGATGATCCGTCTTGGCGCTTCCATGCTGACCTTCGTGGTTATGCATCTGGGTCTCACCACCGCCATGTTCGTGACCGCCGCTCGATGCAACCAGCGTTTGATACTGATTGGCATCCATTTTCGGCAATTGATCGAGGAACGCGACCATCCCCCAGATGTACTGATCGCCCATGCTCTTGCCCCAGGCCGGCATGCCGGTGGCCTTGATGCCGTGTTTGATTACCCAAAATGCGGCGGCTGGATTGCCATCGATACCCACTTGGGCCAAGTTCGGCGGAGCGGGATACAAGGATTGGCTAAGCTCTGTTTCCGCAACACCTGGTGCCAAATGGCAGCCGATGCACATCGAGTTGTAGTTGCCTGCGCCAGCTTTAATCAGTGCCTCGTCATTGAGGTTAGGCACCTCAATGTCCTTGGAGCGCACTTCGATAGAGCGGTCACGGGCCATCGTCAGGAATGCATGCACTGCTGGGAAGTGAGGATCATCGGCACCCACGTTGACCAGGCCAAAATAGGCCACGGCACCTACCGCGATACTTCCGACTACGCTCGCCGCCACTAAGGTTTTAATTGTTCTTTTCATGTCAGGCTCTCAAAACCACATCCGAATACCGGCAACGAAGCGTGCCTCCTCAACATCCTCCCCCTCATCTCGCGCCAAGTCGGCCGTGTTGCCGAAGGAGCGACTCCAGGAAACGCCGATGTAGGGTGCGAACTGGCGAATGATCTCGTAACGCAGTCGAAGACCGACCTCGGCGTTGGCCAGACCGGAGCCGATGCCTCGCTCCGGATCGTTCTTGCCGTAGAAATTCACTTCAGCGGTCGGCTGAAGGATCAGGCGATTGGTCAGCAGAATGTCGTACTCGCCCTCTAAGCGCGCAGCCGTCTGGCCGTTCTCGCCGACAAAGGCAGTGGCCTCCGCCTCGAAGGCATACAGCGCCATACCCTGGATGCCGAATGCGGCCCAAGTCTGTGGCGACTCTGGCTTGAAGTCTTGGCGAACACCCGCGACCACATCCCACCAAGGACCAATCGAGCGCCCGTACAAGGCCTGCAATTCAGCATCCTCAGTTACGCCATTGGTGCGTTCACCTTCGGAGCGAAGCCAGAGACGATTGATGTCTCCGCCAATCCAGCCGGACGCGTCCCAAGCCAAGGTGCTGCCTTCATCGGCATCCTGGTATTCGAGCTGATCGAGTAGGAAAAAGCTGTTGATGGCGCTGTCGTGAACCTTGTGGCCTGGCAAAGGCGGGAACGCTGCTTCACGATCCGCATCTGTCAGTACCGGGATAGGCGTGCGGCTGGTAGTTCTCGTGGCGTCAGCGGAACCATGGTTCATCTTTGAATGATCCATACCCCCCATCTGCCCCTGCATAGCGCCGTGACCCATCTTGCTGTGGTCCATAGTCGGAGCCTTTTGTTGGCTCTGGCCCATCTGGCTATGATCCATGCCCTTCATCGGCTCTTTGGCAGAACCGTGGTTCATCTTGCTATGGTCCATCGGCATGGAACCGTGGCCCATTGCCGAATGATCCATTTCTTCCGCAGCGAGGGTGAGCCCGCTGCCAAGCATGCTCAGCGACACTGCCAGTGCTGTTAGGGGCGGACGTAAAAACCTAGTGGTCATGGTTCGAACCTGCTTCGGCTTCGGTGCCGCCATGCTTATCCATCATGCTTTCGTGATCCATGCCGCCATGGTTCATGTCCCCGTGATCCATCTGCTGACTAGCAGCCCTTTCCTTCGCTTGTGCGGCCTTCTTGTCAGGTACCGATTTGGGAGCCTGTGTCTCAGTAGCATGTTGTTCGTGCTCACTGTGACCTTCGCCGGCCAACAACACCGGGGCTTGTAGGGCAGCCAAAAGGCTCAATAAGGTAGCGCTGCCAACCAGGGCCTTCCGCTTCATAAAAGTACTCATCAGATATCTCCTTTACTCATCCACACGAACTTCACGGAACATGCCCATTTCCATGTGGAGTAGTAGGTGGCAGTGGTAGGCCCAGCGACCCAATGCATCGGCAGTCACTCGATAACTGCGTTTGGAACCTGGCGGCATGTCGATGGTGTGTTTACGAACCATGAAGTTGCCGTTCGCATCCTCCAGATCACTCCACATGCCGTGAAGGTGGATGGGGTGAGTCATCATGGTGTCGTTGACCAGCGTGATGCGGACACGCTCGCCGTACTTAAGGCGCAAAGGCTCGGCATCCGAGAACTTGATGCCGTCGAAGGACCAGGAAAATTTCTCCATGTGCCCGGTGAGGTGCAGCTCAATGGTTCGGCTGGGTTCGCGGCCATCCGGGTCGGGGAAGATGCTTTTCAAGTCGGAATAGGTCAGCACGCGACGACCATTGTCGCGTAGGCCGATACCTGGATCGTTAAGCTTGTGGGTCGGAGTCATGGTTTGCATGTCGACCAGCGGGTTATTGGTTTCAGAGGCCGGATGCGATTGCATTGCTGCGCCCATACCCGCCATACCTGAATGGTCCATGCCGGTCATTTTGCTGTGATCCATACCGGCCATGTCACCCTGCATGGTGCCAGGGCTCATGCCAGCCATCTTGCTGTGGTCCATACCTGCCATATCACCTTGCATTCCGCCAGCGTCCATCCCGGCCATCTTGCTGTGATCCATGCCGCTCATGCCGCCTTGCATGCTGCCGTGGTCCATGCCCGCCATGCTGCCGTGATCCATACCCATGTCGCCCATGGCGATCAGGGGGCGAGGATCGGTTTCGGGTACTGGAGCGCTCAACCCTTCACGTGTAGCCAGAGTGCCGCGGGCATAGCCGGTGCGATCCATGGACTGGGCAAAAATGGTGTAAGCCTCTTGGTCAGCGAGTTCGACAATCACGTCGTAAGTCTCGGCCACGGCGATGCGCAGCTCATCAACGCTGACTGGCTTGACGTGCAGGCCATCGGCCGCAACAACCGTCATCTTCAGGCCTGGAATGCGCACGTCGAAGTAGGTCATGGCCGAGCCGTTAATGAAGCGCAAACGGAGCTTTTCGCCCGGTTTGAAAATACCTGTCCAGTTCCCATTAGGTGCCTGGCCATTCATCAGGTAGGTGTAGGTGTAGGCACTTACGTCGGCTAGATCAGTGGGGCTCATCTTCATCTCGGCCCACATCTTGCGATCAGCAACCGCTGCCGACCAACCTTGCTCGCTCACGTCATTGATAAAGTCGCCAACGGTGCGCTTGTGCTGGTTGTAGTAGTCCGACTGCTTTTTAAGCTTGGCCAATAACCGTGTTGGGTCTTCATCAGTCCAGTCAGTCAGCATCACCACGTAGTCACGGTCATAGCTAAACGGCTCAGGCTCCTTGGCATCGATGACCAGGGCACCGTAAACGCCAATCTGCTCCTGCAACCCAGAGTGGCTGTGGTACCAGTAAGTACCATTTTGATTGACCTTGAACTTGTACTCGTACATGCCATCGGGCGCGATGCCGTGGAAGCTCAAGCCAGGCACACCATCCATGTTCGCGGGCAAAATGATGCCGTGCCAGTGAATCGAGGTGTCTTCGGCCAAGCGGTTTTTCACACGCAGTGTGACGGTATCGCCTTCCCGCCAGCGCAAAATTGGCCCTGGAATGGACCCATTAATAGCCATCGCGGTCCGGGCTGCTCCGGTAATGTTCACTGGCGTTTCACCAATGAATAAGTCGAAGTCGGTACCAGTCAATACGTTGGGCTGACCTGGGCTGGTCACCGCCCAAACGGGAGTGCGCCACAAGCCAAGGCCTCCGAGAATGCCGGTGGCGGCCAGGCCTTTTACGAAGGTTCGTCTTGAGGTTTTGCAGTGCATGCCGTTATGTCCAATCAGTTAGAGGAACCAGGGTAAACAACCGTAACTTCAGGTTGATTGTCAGCTTCATCCTGGGAGGGTTTCCCTATCAGCCTTGCCCACTGCCGTGATTTTTCAAATCGGTTCGACAGCGAGCTTGAGAAATTGCCATATCTCAACCGGCTAAGTGATTACATTTCTGTCAGGTTGGCCGTGTACTAGCAGTTAGCGTGGTCGGCTGTTTGGGTTTTATTACCTGCAACCGGCGACTCTTTTTTCTCTTGCTGGGCCAGTTGATAGGCTTCCATCGATACTTTGCTGGCCTGTTCCATGCGAGCAAAAGTCCGGTCAGCACCGCCTTCGGCCATCGCCAAAGAGGAGGCGGTAAGCGCGATAACCACGAACAGGGTTTTAATTGATTTCATATGGGCGTTCCTCGATTCAGTTCAGTTGGCCCGGTGACCCTGAGTGGGTCGGCATCAGGCATTGAGCTTCAGGCTCGAAGTAACCTTAACCAGAGCGCCCTGTCATAAACCTGAGCTGAACATTACAGTTCTGTCAGGTTGCTACTTCTCTCTTGTCGAGTCTCCACGGGCCTCTGTAGTGTCTACTCATGCCCGTTTATGAAGCCTGCGCGGATTCGTTTTATGGCATGCCTGGCAGCGATGCCTAAGCTTCTTCCGGTCAGTGGCGCTAAATAGTCCTGACCCCCACACAACGCTCAAGAGAGATAGCCACTATGTCGACGAAAAATACCGTTGCTACCGGCGCTGCATTGGCACTCGTTGCCGCCAGCCTATTTGCCACCCTGCCGGTTCAAGCGGCTCAGGACGCGAAAACAGCCGAAGTCAAATGCTTTGGTGTGAATGGCTGCAAAGGCCAAAACGATTGCATGACTGCAAAGAATGCCTGCAAAGGCCAGGGGGAATGCAAAGGCCAGGGTTTCAATTTGATGACCCAAGAAAAGTGCGATGAGGCCGGTGGTAAAACCAGCGAGTAAGTCCATCCGAGGGAGTGCAAGTCACTCCCTTGACTCGGAGTTCTAATGAGCAAAAGCAACACGCTGGGTTTTGGCCTGGGCTTACGTAGCGAGTATTACCAGCAGATTTTGGAGCAACGTCCTGAAGTCGACTGGTTCGAGATCATCTCCGAGAATTACATGGTCGGCGGGGGGAAAGCCCTCTATTTTCTCGACGCGATCAAAGAGCAGTATCCGCTGGTTATGCACGGGGTTTCCTTGTCGATTGGCGGTCCTCATGAGATCGACGCCGACTACTTGCGGCAATTGAAAACCTTGGCCGACCGAGTTCAGCCCTGTTGGGTCGCTGATCATCTGTGTTGGAGTCGGGGTAGTGCCCATCACCTGCATGATCTGCTGCCGCTGCCATTCACCCAGGAAAGCCTGCTGCATGTCGCGTCAAGGGTTCGGCTGGTTCAGGATGTATTGCAGCGCCCCCTGGTGCTTGAGAACGTGTCGGCCTACGTGCAGTGGAAAACCTCGTGTATGAGTGAGTCCCAGTTTCTGGCCGAGCTGAGTAGCCTGACGGGCTGCGAGATATTGCTTGATGTGAACAATGTATACGTCAGTTCACGTAACCAGGGATTCGACCCTTGGCAATTCATCATGGAGTTGCCTCATGGTCGAATTCGCCAGATCCACCTAGCTGGCCACAGCGACTACGGCCACTACCTCATCGACACCCATGATCAGCCGATTGCCGATCCGGTTTGGACTCTGTATAGCAAAACGCTGAGCTATTTGGGTGCTACTGCCACCCTGATTGAGCGAGATGATCATTTCCCGCCCTTTGACGAGCTATTAGCGGAGCTGTTCAAGGCGCGCTCTATCTCCGCCAATGTTCTAGGGGCTGCCGCACCATGCGCCTGAGTGCTCAGCAGGAAGCGCTGGAGCGTTACCTGGCCACAGGCGATAGCGTTATCCCTTCTGAGCTGTTGGTGCAGATTCAAGGTAGCAATACGCTGCCTGCTGCAGATGGCCTGATGATTTACCACAATGCCTATCGCGCCAGGCTTCTCTCAGTCATGAGGGAAGACTTTCCAGCGCTGCATCGTTGGTTGGGTGACGAATCATTCGAACAGCTGGCATTGGCTTACATCAGTGCGTGGCCGCCGAGACATTTCAGTTTGCGCTGGCTGGGTGAAAAGCTGCCAGAGTTCGTCAGTGGCTATATTGCCGAGCCACAGCGTTCTCCGATGCTGGAACTCGCCACACTTGAGTGGGCCTTTACCCTGGCCTTCGACGCACCCGATGCAGTACCGCTGTCGCTGGATGTGATGGGTAGTTTTTCCGCCGATGACTGGGTCTATCTGCGGGTGTGCCTTATCCCCTCGGTTCGTTGGTTGCAGTTGCAGCACAACACTTTGGGCATGTGGGTGGCTGCCAAGGCCGAGGCCGATATTCCTGCTGCCGTTGCGCTATCCGCCCCCCTGGATTGCTTGGTTTGGCGGCATGAGTTGGTGTGCCAGTACCGTACTCTGGAGCCGGGTGAAGCTTCGGCTTTGCGGTTGCTTGCCGATGGCGGCTCATTCGCTTCGCTGTGCGAGGACTTATTGGGTCAACACGGCGAGCAGGCTCCCCAGCGAGCTGTTACCTGGCTGAAGCAATGGGTCTGTGAGGGACTGCTTCAGCGTGGGTAAATAATGCCTTGGATGTGCAGGGCGTGGTGCCACTGGCCGAGAGTTACCTCTTTCACTCGTTGGCGGAAGAGGTAAAAGCCTTAAATCACGCGTTTGATGCTCAGGTAACCGTGGTGCGCTCAGCTCCTGCAACTATCTCTTATTTTCATCTCCATTTCGTTACTGGCACAGGACTGCTGGTACTTGGTTTTACTGGTAGTGCCCGCCTCGCTGGAGAACTTTGATTTTGTAGCCGTCGGGGTCCTGAATAAAAAAGGAGCGGGCCAGCAGCTCGCCTCCTTTTTTAAATTCCTTGATGGGTGCAGGCTTTAAACCGAGGTTGCAAAGCTGTTTGAAATGCAGGCCCAGATCGTCGACGACGAACGCGACCTGACCGTAACCACTGCCGTGGCTGTATTCGGCCTGTCCGCTGTTCCAAGTGAGTTCGATTTCAGCCTCGCTCTCGAAATTGCGCAGATAAACGAGGGAGAAATCGTCAAACTCAATGCGATGGGTTTCCTTGAGTCCAAAGGCTTGCTGGTAGAACCGCAGTGAAATATTGATATCCGTCACCCGGATCTCCGTGTGAATAAGTTTCGGCATGCAGTTCCTTCCTTAACCCGTATTGGTGTTCAGTGCAGAGGTGCTTCGGCCCAAGATCAGTGCTCGGACACCAGGCGTGACTTGGTCGATATCGCTAGGTTTACTGAGTTCGCGGTGCTGGTTTCGACCGTCATAGGTGCCCGGAAGCGTTTGAGTCGGAGCGCGTTACCGAGCACGAAGACACTGGAGAAGGCCATCGCAGCAGCAGCGAAGATCGGCGAAAGCAGCGTGCCGTTTACCGGGTAGAGCGCGCCCACCGCGACCGGAATCAGCACGGCGTTGTAGGCGAAGGCCCAGAACAGGTTTTGCTTGATGTTGCGGATCGTTGCCTGGCTGATCGCGATGGCGTTCGGCACGCCACGCAGGTCACCCGACATCAGTACTACGTCAGCTGCCTCGATCGCCACATCGGTTCCCGTCCCGATGGCCAGCCCGACGTCCGCTTCTGCGAGTGCCGGCGCGTCGTTGATACCGTCGCCCACGAAGGCGACCCGAGCCCCATTGATCCGGAACTTCTTCAGTGCTGCGACCTTGCCGTCGGGCAAGACCTCGGCAGCGACTTCATCGATGTCGAGCTGCTTGGCGATCGCTGCGGCTGTAGCAGCGTTGTCACCCGTGATCATCGCGACTTTGAGCCCGAGCGCGTGCAGCGCCTTGATCGCAGCGGGCGTCGTTTCCTTGATCGGATCGGCGACCGCGATAATCGCCGCCAGGCGGCCGTCGATCGCGGCATAGAGCGGGCTCTTGCCTTGCTCGCCAAGACGCTGGGCGGTCGGCAGGAAGCTCGACACGTCAAGGCCGAGCTGCGTCATGAACCGGTTCGCGCCGACAGCGACGGTCCGACCGGCGACCTTGGCAGACACGCCGAAGCCTGGTGTTGCGTCGAAGCCTTCAATGGGTGAAAGGGTGATGTCCCGCTGCTTTGCGGCTGCGACGATCGCTTCGGCGATCGGATGCTCTGAGCGAGTCTCGACCGCCGCAACGAGAGCCAGAACCTCGTTGTATTCGAAGCCCTCGGCGGGAATGAGGTCGGTCAGCTCGGGACGTCCTTTGGTCAGTGTGCCGGTCTTGTCGAGTGCGACCACGCTCACATCGCGCAGCGCCTGCAAGGCTTCACCCTTGCGGAAGAGAATGCCGAATTCGGCCGCGCGGCCAGTACCGACCATGATCGAGGTCGGCGTGGCCAGCCCCATGGCACACGGGCAGGCGATGATGAGAACCGCGACCGCATTCACGAGCGCGAAGGTCAGCGCCGGGTCTGGGCCGAAGATCAGCCAGACCAGGAAAGTCAGCGCGGCCGCCGCCATCACGGCCGGGACGAACCACATGGTCACCTTGTCGACCAGCGCCTGTATCGGCAGCTTGGAACCCTGCGCTTCTTCGACGAGGCGGATGATCTGCGCGAGCATCGTGTTCGCGCCGACCTTGGTTACGCGGAAACTGAAAGCGCCCGTCTTGTTGATCGTGCCGCCTACGACCTCTGCCCCCGCTCCCTTCGACACGGGCACCGGCTCGCCGGTGATCATGCTCTCGTCGACATAAGAGGTGCCCTCGACGACCTCGCCGTCGACCGGAATCTTCTCGCCCGGACGAACGAGCACGACGTCACCTGTCGCCACTTGATCAAGGGCAATTTCGATCGTCTCGCCGTTGCGCTCGACGCGCGCGGTCTTGGCCTGAAGTCCGACTAGCCGCTTGATCGCCTGCGACGTTCGCCCCTTGGCGCGCGCTTCCAGCGTTCGTCCGAGCAGGATCAAGGTCACGATGACCACGGCGGCTTCAAAATAGACGTTGGCGGTACCTTGCGGAAGCACTTTGGGTATGAAGGTCGCGACCACCGAATAGCCGTATGCAGCCGCAGTACCGAGCGAGACCAGCGAGTTCATGTCGGGGGCGACACGCAGCAACGCCGGTACGCCCTTGCGGAAGAAGCGCAGGCCCGGACCGAATAGAACGAGGGTGGCAAGCGCGAACTGGATATACCAGCTCGTCTGCTGACCCAGGCCCCCCATCACCCAATGGTGCACGGCTGGAATGAGGTGAGAGCCCATCTCAAGGATGAAGACTGGCAAGGTGAGGATGGATGCAACAAACAGATCGCGCCGCAGCGCCCGTGCCTCGCTCTCACGACGCTCGGCGTCCTGATCTCCAGCAGTCGCCGTTTCGACGGACAAGCGGCGGGACTTGTAACCCGCCTGTTCGACTGCAGCTTCAAGGTCGGTCGTGGTGACAACCCCAGCAAGGTGGCGCACCCGCGCGCGCTCGGTCGTCAGGTTGACCGTGGCTTCGAGTACGCCCGGGATTTTTGCGAGCGTCTTCTCAACCCTGCCCACACATGAAGCGCAGGTCATGTCCTCGATCGCGAGCTCGGTGGTCTCTTCGCGAACGGTGTAGCCAGCACTCTCGATGGCGCGCACAGCCGCCTGCGGACTGGCCAAGCTGGTGAAGGTTATGTCGGCGCGCTCGGTGGCCAGATTGACCGTAGCCGTCTGCATGCCGGGAACCTCGTTCAGCGCACGCTCGACACGGCCGACACACGATGCACACGTCATACCTTCGACGGGCAGGCTCAGGCGAGTGACTGAGGCCATGGATGGATTGACGTCTTGTTGGGCAACGGAAGCCATTGAAATATCCCTTGAATGTTTCTGTTGAAGAGAAGTTTCAAGCTTCCCCGTGTGGGAAGGTCAAGGCATGTGGGCGATTTATTTCACGACGCGCCAGTTCGAACTGCCGTCGGCACTGCCGCAACCCGCATCAGACTCTGGGCTGAGCCCGCACGCTAAGAACTTTTGGGTGACAGCTGCTTGGCTCGCACCTGTACTACATGCGCGAGCACCTGTGCCGCTTTAGCCTTCGCACCGTTGTGACGTTCAGCGCAGCCTCGAATACCTGTAGCTCAGTAAGAAAGAGCCGGTTAGCCCAACTCTGGCGACAAAAGACGAACGGCTGTTGCTCAAATGTCAGAAGTATAATCAAATATCTGACATTGATATGAGCCGAGCTTTCATATGCGATCGATCCCGCAAGCGATCTTGGAACGCAGCCAATCCCTAAGCGAGGGTGGAGTTCTTGCGCCCAAGGAGTTTCTTCATCTTGGTAGTCGTGCGGCGGTTGATCAGGCGTTTTGTCGCTTGGCTAAAGCCGGGCAACTGATGCGAATAGCGCGCGGTATTTACGTTGCGCCGGTGCGTGAAAAAGACCAGGCCAGGGCACCGTCGGCAGAGTCATTGGCGAAATCAATCGCCGCTCAGGGTAAGCAGTGCATCTCGCTCGATGGCGCACAGGCCGCGAGATCAATGGGGTTGACGCGAGCTGCTTCTACTAAAGAGGTGTACCTCACCACAGGGCGCAGTAAGCGGTTAGTAGTCGGCTCCCGGACAATTTACTTCCAGCACGCGCCCTACTGGCTGTTCTCCTTGGGTGCGACGCCGGCCGGGGATGCGCTCAGGGCGATGGCCTGGGTGGGCAAAGATCAGGCTGAAAATTCGGCCCAGAAACTTCGGCGGCACTTAGCGGAGGTGGAGTGGGAAAGCCTAGGTTCGGTCCGTGCGAGCCTTCCCAGCTGGATGGCCACCGCCCTTGGCAGGGCCGCGGTGTTAAATGAGTTGCGTTGAACTCAGGCCAGACACTGATTGCTTGTGTGAATAAAAGTTGACGTATTCAAGGTCAGAAGCGGGTCTTAACGATTAAACTAACCCTTACGGGAAGGTAGATAACCATGGCTAGCGGCGAACAACTGAAAGCGCTTCTGCGCTCGCATATCAAGGGAGATGACACGCATTTCTTTGCCGTTGCTATGCAGATGGCGGCCCATGAGGCTAAGCAGGGGCACGGGAAGCTTGCAGAAGATTTGCGGGCTCTAATTGATTCGGCCAAGAAAAATCGTCTGCCTTCCGGGCAGCCGGTGCCCATAGGCCAGCCGCGCGGCGAGCTGAGCAACCTGCTGTCAGTAGCTCTTCCGAAGACTCGCTTTTCGGAAATGATCCTGGACGAGGCCACTCATGGCCGTCTTGGAAGAATCATCAATGAGCAGCGCAACTTCGAGAAGATCCGCGCACATGGCCTCTCACCTCGCCGCAAGCTGCTTTTGGTAGGGCCACCCGGTACCGGCAAGACCATGACCGCCTCGGCGCTTGCCGGCGAGCTTGGGATTCCGCTGTACATCGTCCGGCTTGATAGCCTCATCACCAAGTACATGGGTGAGACCGCATCCAAGCTGCGTCAGATTTTTGATGCCATTCGCGATACACGCGGCATATATTTCTTCGACGAATTCGATGCCATCGGCTCCCAGCGTGGCCTTGCCAACGACGTGGGCGAAATCCGCCGCGTCCTGAACAGCTTTCTGCAAATGATTGAGCAGGACCAGTCCAATAGCCTGATCATCGCTGCTACCAACCACCCTGAAATTCTTGACTACGCCTTGTTCCGGCGCTTCGATGATGTTGTCGAATACGGACTGCCCAATCAGGAACAGACCAAGGCTGTGCTCAAGAATCGACTGGCGAACTTTTCCAAGTCGATTCGCAGCTGGGACAAACTCTGCAAGGTCGCAGAGGGGCTCAGCCATGCAGAACTGGCGAGGGCGGCAGACGACGCGATCAAGGACACGATCATTCATGATCGTACCGAGATGGCGGTCAAGGACGTGGAAAGACACCTTGAAGAACGGAAGACTTTCCACGGGAGGCGGCACTCCTAACGTAGTAGAGCATTTAGATGACGGAATCGATCAACGGACAACGGCCTCACTTTCATCTCCAGGGACAGGGACTACCCGAACGGTTCCGATCCACAGCATCAGCAACACGAGACCCTCGCTACCCCACGCCAAATCGAGGGGCTCATGGCGGGAAGCTACTCGCTCAACTCCAGCATGTCAGCGGTCAGATGGCCTCTGCAGTGCAGCTGCAGCGCGAAGCATCTGAAAGGCAAATGCGACAAGGGGACAGGCCCGATGGTGGGTACGGCCTGCAAATCGAATTTCGCAGTGAGCCTGGTTACGCGCTTGCATTCGAAGGACTTGCCCGAGGCGCTCAGCGCATCGAGCTTATGAACCTGCGTCATGACCCCGCCACGAATACTGACTTCGCCACTGTGTTTGTTCCAGATGGCCAGCTCAAAGCCTTTGAGAACCTCGTCAGGCAATACCTGGAGGTAGAGACCTCCAAGGGGAGTCCGCGCAACGCTCCACTCCTGAATCCAATCCAAGAAATCCGAGTCGCAGCTTTCAACGCCTTGTGGACCGATGATCCTGCAGTGTTGCCGCCAGATGAAAACGAAACTATTTGGTGGGAATTCTGGCTGCCTATCAGGGACGGCCGTGAAGCAGTGCTGAACCGCTTTAAGTCGGTTGCCTGTTGCCGCTGACCGAAAACTGACCCAGTAGAGGCTGTTCTGCCGACTGAAAACTGACCCAGGTGTTCAACTGCTTCTGCTCAATTTTTGAGCAGGAGAACACAGGGTGATCAGTATGGAAATGATGGGCAAAATTCGCCGGATGTATTTCCGCGACAAGCTGTCGCTGCATGAGATAGCCAAGCGCACCGGGTTGGCGCGCAACACGATTCGCAAGTGGGTCAGAGCACCTGAGGCCAAGCCGCCGGTCTACCAACGCCGCGCGATCTTCA
>NZ_JAYEET010000044.1:0-6452 GCF_034653255.1 Pseudomonas spirodelae
CAGATTTGGCAAGTGTTATGGCGCTGGGCAGTTCGTCGGCACGCCATGAAAAATGCCCATTGGGTAAAACAACGCTACTTTCGTGTCGTAGGTCAACGGCACTGGGCTTTCGCCACCCAGGAGAAAGCGCGCGGCTTGAGTCAACCTGCTTGGCTGTATGCCGCCGCCAGTGTTTCGATTGTGCGGCATATCAAAATATGCAGTGCAGCGAACCCGTTCGATCCAGCATGGACGTTTTACCTTGAGCGCCGAAGAGCGCATCGTCAGGTTACCCAGTCTTACTCAGGCTGCTGGAAGGCTTGAGCCGTATGAGGGGTGACTCTCACGTACGGTTCTTAGGGGAGACAGGGGTGGTAACACCCCTGTTTTACCCGACTGAAGGCCCACATCGGCGCCGATGCCGAGTCCGGCCTGGTGCACAGCGTGGTAGGGACGGCAGCCAATGTTGCAGACGTTACCCAGGTCGACAAGCTGCTGCACGGTGAGGAAAACATGGTGGGTGCCGACGCGGGTTACACCGGCGTCGAGAAGCGCCCGGAACATGAAGGCCGGGAGGTGATCTGGCAGATCGCGGCCCGCCGCAGTACGTACAAGAAGCTGAGTAAGCGCAGCGCGCTGTACAAAGCCAAGCGCAAGATCGAGAAATCCAAGGCCCAGGTGCGCGCCAAAGTCGAGCACCCGTTCCAGGTGATCAAGCGCCAATTCGGCTACGTGAAGACACGCTTCCGTGGCCTGGCGAAGAACACCGCGCAGTTGGTGACACTGTTCGCGCTGTCGAACCTGTGGATGGCGCGCCGACATTTGCTGACGAATGCAGGAGAGGTGCGTCTGTAATGCGGGAAATGGCCGGCGCGAGGTGCTCGCGCCGGCTATAAATCCGGAAAGAGGGGATGATTTGATCGTTTTTTAGCCGAATCACCGTTTTGAAATCGGCAAGGGCTGGAGTCAGCCAGAAATACCTGACTACTTCAGACCATCCTTAGGGGGATTTTTAAGATTCCTAGCTTGGGCTTACTGAGATGAGCGCTTTAACGATTTGTGCGATCAGTGATGCCTACGCATCCACATCACGACGCCCTGAAGAGGAGCGGTCGCAAAAGTCATCGAGCTCTCTGTGCTACTGCATTTGATCCGCGTCAGGGCTGTAATTGAATCGTATCTAGCTATAGATACTTTGACCGGCTGCTATTGGCCGAAAACCGACGAGAGCCATTGGCGGCTAACCGCTGTAGAGCGGTCAACCGCACACTCAGATACAGCTCACACCGAGCTGTTTACCCTAGCCAACAGGCCGTAGCTTCGAACGAATATTCTCGGGCATGCCATTCCAAGCAGCTTCATAACGCTCATTCGTAGCTGCCTGGTAGTGCTGCACGTTAAAGTTTGTAGCGTTGTCATGCAGGTGATTTACATTCACCTGAAGCCTCTCGATATGAATGATCTTGGCTCCCGCCAAGTCGCCGGTAACGAGCACATTTTTTAGATCAGCGACTGCATGCTGGACACTACTTGGCAGGTAGTCCCAGGTTGCTACAGCGGCGGGTCTGCCATCCTGGTTGGTGATTTCAACCTTTTCACGGAGCTGATAATGGTTCGAGCGACCACGTTTTTCCTTGGTGATGAAGCCATGTAATTCTAGGGTCTTCAGCTCTCGCTTTACCTGCGCAACAGAGATTCCCGCCTTTTCCGAAATCAGCTCGATTCGCGGCCATGAATCTCCTGTGCGGTAGTTAACATAAGCCTTGATCACCAGGTATACGCAGATCGCATAAGGGCCGATCTTTGCGACATCACCACCACGGATCATTGATACGAAAACATGAAACCAGTGTGTTTCCGCCGCAAAAAGCTCTGCCTGATTATCAGTGCAACACTTCACAGCCGCGTTCACTGAACACCTCCAGTGGGCATAGCTTGGCATGAAAGCCGTGGCTGAGCAGCAGCCCTCCGCTTGGATATTTGCTGCGCTTT
The DNA here is from genome assembly GCF_034653255.1 of Pseudomonas spirodelae. Lineage (NCBI taxonomy): Bacteria > Pseudomonadati > Pseudomonadota > Gammaproteobacteria > Pseudomonadales > Pseudomonadaceae > Pseudomonas > Pseudomonas spirodelae. The sequence goes on from NZ_JAYEET010000044.1 coordinate 1,972, forward strand.
CGTTGGGCGGCCTCGCCTAGCTCCAGGCTCTTGCTGCACATGGATCAATGAGTTCGGGGAGCGGTGATCCACATGTACTGACAGCCAGAGCTCGACATCCTCGCGCCGCCACAGCAAGCGCTTCGTACCCGGTAAACGGCAGATTGGCGGGAGCGATAAGGGATTCCGGGACACATCGCTTCGGATGCTGGTGACAGATTTGTGTAGGAAAGTTGCTAGGTCATCAACGGTAAGTAAAGGTGCTATAGGCATACACAATCCTCCCCCAGCGACCATAATTCGCTGGGATTGGATGAGTACGCGACAGCTATAGCGCAGATCGTTACCACCCGTTCGCCTGGCAGGCTTTTGCCGAGTGTGAGCGCCCTATAGCGGGGTTGTGCCCGCATCTACCATTGCTCTCCAGGGCAACTCATCAATTGTCTTCCGGCCTCATCAAAACCGGTGATGAACTGCTTCCTGGCGATTGCCTTATACAGGCATCCTCTCTTCCGATTCTGATATGTACGCTTCTAACAGAATCGGTGCCGAACGGTTCGTAAGCCCTGCTTCTCAGTCGCTTTCCACTTGCCAAGTGGTGGCGTTTTTTAAGTAGTGCATTGCTTTTTTGTTGACGTTCCTCGGCGCAACTACGAAGCACACTATCACAGATGTCAGCATTGTGAAGCGGTCAAGGGAGCGTTCACGCAGGTCACGCGCACAAAGTCTCAGAATTCACACGGCACAAATTTGGCACACTCGCGACGCAAAACATTGCAATACCACGCTAACAAACGCACAACACTGCAACATCACAACTCACTGATTTAAAAGGAAAATAACAAATAAACACTTAAAAACCAGAGACTTCCTCACTCAGTAATGATTGCAGTTGCACTGCAAAGGCCCGACGGGGAAGGTTTCGCGGATTAGCGCAGGTTGAGCGGTTTGCATGAAAACTCCAGCATATTCATGACACGGTTACGGCACGCCAACGTAAAACACTGGGTCACTTTGGTTCTTGCAGTGGCATGCTCAAACAAGGGCAAAGGGTGGCGCCAACCACCTCGTGGATTCAATAGCCAAGCTGCAATATAGGCCCGCCCCTGCTGTGCAAGCCACCAAGACGGAATCGCAACCTAACGGGCAGTTGAATCAGTGCAGCAGCCCCAGGCTCTTGGCTCGCGCCACGGCTTGGGTACGCCGCTCGACCCCGAGCTTGCTATTGATGTGCCGCGCGTGAGTTTTTACCGTATGCAACGAGATAAACAAACGCTCACTGATTTGCTGATTGGAACAGCCTTGGGCGATCAACTCCAAAACCCCCTGCTCACGCGCGCTCAGTGCATCGACGAGCGCAGCATCATCCTCTTCAGGAGCGGTCACCTGTTTAGTACGCGGTAGATGCTGCAGCAAGGCGTCAATCAAGGGGGTTGCATCCAGTGCCAGCAGTTGTCCACGCAGCCACTCGGGGTGCTGGCTCAACACGTCGAAGAAGGGCAGCAGACCACCACCTGCGGCGCTCTGCAAAGCACTGCCCAAGAGTTGCTGCGCTTCACGCTCACGTCCGCCATCCCGCAGCATGGCCGTCAGCTGCATCTGCGCAATGGCCGCCAGCAGCTGACCACCCGCGTTATGTGCCAGCTGGCTAAGCCCACGCAAGCGCCGCTCAGCCTGTTCTTTTTCACCCTGCAAACGCTCGTAGGTAGCCAGGTGTAACTGGATATACAGCGGTAGCTGTGGGTGAAATTCTGGCGCGGCAGCCGCCTGCTCGCCGCCATAGGTATCCAGCAGGCGGCTCAACCAGACACTGGCCAATTCATGCTGATCCTGGCGTAACCAAAGCTCACATTTAGTCAGGGTGATCATCGCCAGGTAATAGATCGGTGGAATATCCCAGATATGCATCAACCGCTCGGCCTCGGCCAAATGGGCAAATGCCTCCGACAAGTTGCCACTGCGACCCTCCAGGCTGGCCAGCACGCAGTAACCGATCAGCACACTGATATCACGGCAATTACGCGCCTCAGCAATTCCGGCCAGAAGCTTCTGCCGTGCCTGCTCCGGCTGCAGGCGCAAGCTCAGCAGATGGCCTTCATACAGGGTCAATCGTCCGCGCACCGCGTATTGTCGCCGCACCGGCAAATTATCAAGACGCTGCAGGCCCATGCGGACTTCATCCAGCGCCCGGAGTACCTCCCCCCGAGCTTGCAGAACTCGCGCCCTGTCGTAATGGGCCAGGGCTTCAAATAGTGGGTTGCCGACCCGCTGTGCCAGCTCCAACGCCTCACGATTCAGCCCGCGTGCGCGCCATAGGTCTCCGTGCACAATCGCCAGGTTGGCCAGACTGGACAGGCACATCAGCCGCTGACCATAACGCTCCAGTGGCAGACAACTCAGCGCTTCACTGCAATAGGCCTGCGCCTTGGCACTGTCGCCACGACCGCGGGCAATCACACCGCTCAGAGCGAGCCATTGCGCCAACAACCCCTCCTGCTCAGCGCTGTCACGTGCAGGCAAAAAGCTCCCCAGCTGAACAAGAAGCTCTTCGGCTGCATCCAGCTGGCAAGCCAACGCCAATGCCCAACCGTATAACAGAATCAAACGCGGGGTACTGGTCAGCAAACTGTCGGGCAAATCCATCTTCCAGCGCAGCAACGTGGCGACGTTCTGCTCAGCCAGAAGCTGCTCCTCGGAAAGGTTCTGCACCAGGTTAGCCGCCACATCGGGCTGACCAGCCCGTAGCGCCTGCTCAATGGCTTCATCCAGCAGCCCTTGGCCGCTGAACCAGCGACACGCGCGTAGATGCAAACCGGTCGACGGCTGCGGACGGCTGCGCAGCAAGTCGGAAAATAGATGGTGATAGCGAAACCATTTACCCTGCTCATCCAGCGGTACCAGAAAAACCTGATGTGCTTGTAGATGGCGAAGAATCGCAGCACTGTCATGGGCATCGCGCAGGGCATCACAGAGCTCGGCGCAGAAGCGTTCCTGGCTGGCCGTCTCATAGAGAAAGGCTTGCACCTCTGCGGGCTGCCGTTCGATTACTTCCTCCAGCAGATAGTCATGAATGAGTCCATCACCGCCCTGAGCCAACGTCGACAGCACGCCAGATGCCTGCGCCTCACTGGCAGCCAGTGACCATAAGCGCAAGCCAGCCACCCACCCCTCGCTGCGCAGGAGCAGGACCGCTAGCGCCTCTGCGGACAATTCTGAACCCTGCAAGGCAAGCAATTCGGTACTTTCGCTGTCGCTAAGACGTAGGTCCTGCTCGTGCAACTCCAACAGCTGCCGCGATAGGCGCAAACGCGACAAGTGCCAATCCGGGCGCTGGCGACTGGTTACTAACATCACCAGCCCTGGCGGCAGGTGATTTAGAAAAAACTGCAGGCAACGATCGAGAACTGGGCCTTGGGCCAAATGGTAATCGTCCAACACCAGTAACAGCGGCTGTTGTGGATCAAGGCGCAGTGTCAGCTCATCGAGCAGGCCATCGAGCCACTCTTCGAAAGCAAACGGTTGATGCCGCTGGCGCAAACGTAATAACCCCAGCGCGTCCTTGCCGACACCGGGGTAGAACGGTTGCAGGCCACTGAGCAAGCGTTCAAGAAAACGCCCGGGGTCACTGTCGCGCGAGCTCAAACCCAGCCACAGGCTTTGCCACTGCTCGGGCAAATGCTCACAAAACTCAATGGCCAGTGAGCTTTTACCAAACCCAGCCGGCGCGCTAACCAACAGTAGACGCCCCGCCAAGCCACCCAGCAAACGCTCACAAAGCGCCGGACGCGCTACATAACGGACGGGTAGCGGCGGCCGATAGAAGTGCCCGCCCAATACATTGGGCGCGGCAACTAAGCCAGAAATCGAATACAGATCAGTCATCAGCTGGTTTCTTATAGGCGTCTGTCAGGGCACTACCGATATCTAGGAGACTAGCGACTTGGTACACACATTTGAAGCCCTTGCGGCGATCAGGCGGAAAACAGTAATGATTAGTCATACATAGGCTGCATTTCTATCAGAATCGTGCAGCTATACAGAAATTGAGGAAACACTTTTACGCCTTCAAGTGAAGGCGCTCAGGTTGGTCGTTTGAGATACCAAGGATCGGGTAGGAGGCGGCCTCACGGCCGCCGTCCTCCCACACCACCGTGCGTACGGTTCCGTACACGGCGGTTCAGGCCATGCGGTTAAGCCGATTGATCGTATCCAGTATCGAGACCAGTCCAAGTCTGTCCCATAGCTTCTTCGGCAGCGCCTGATTCATATGCGGCGCTCCTGAGTTCCACCACGGGCCTCGGCCATTGAAGGCCGACTTGCAGGCACGCTCCTCGCTCAATCCCAGGCGCATCAGGTTGCGCGCCCTCGTAGAGGGCTGCTTCCATTGCCGCCAGATGACACAGCGAAGTTTGTGCCTGACCCAGCCATCCAGCTCTTCCAGTGGACGCTTGCTCTGGCTGAGCTTGAAGTAGCCTGCCCAGCCTCGCAGCACCGGGTTTACC